>CALXIJ010000138.1 GCA_944388335.1 uncultured Pygmaiobacter sp. | reverse complement strand
TGTCATCAAGGACCTTGCAGGCACCGGCATCATAATGGCGCTGGTCGCCCATGAGATGGGGGTTGCACGGGAATCTGCTTTCTGGACGAGGGGGTCTTGTTGAGGATACCCCGCCGAAAGTCTTCTTCTTCACCCCGAAATCCGACCACACGCGGGCGTTCCTTGACAAGGCACTCTGATCATTCTATGCCCAATGCACTCCTCTGCTCAGAAGGTGGATTTCTCCCTTGCCAACCCCATCTTTTTGGCGTAGAATAAAAGCTGGCAAAAGTAACCAAACCGCCGCGAAAGACAGCGGCAAGAGAAAAGGAGCAGATAAAAGATGGAAAAAGCAAAGGTCTATTACAGCGATCTGCGCGCACTGCCCGGCACCAACCTGCTGGTCAAGCTGCAGAAGCTGATCCGCCGGGCGGGCATCGGCGAAATCGATATGGAGAACAAGATGGTCGCCATCAAGATCCATTTCGGCGAGCCGGGCAACCTGTCCTATCTGCGGCCCAACTATGCGAAGGCGGTGGCGGACGTGATTAAGGAACTGGGCGGCAAACCCTTCCTGACCGACTGCAACACCCTGTACGTCGGCCGGCGCAAGAATGCGCTGGATCACATCGACGCCGCATACGAGAACGGATTCACCCCCTTCTCCACCGGCTGTAACGTCATCATCGCGGACGGTCTCAAGGGCACCGACGACGTCGAGGTGCCGATTGTCGGCGGCGAGCTGCTCAAGACCGCAAAAATCGGGCGCGCTATCATGGACGCCGATGTGTTTATCACCCTTTCCCACTTCAAGGGGCACGAGTCCACCGGTTTCGGCGGCTGTCTGAAGAACATCGGCATGGGCTGCGGCAGCCGGGCCGGCAAAATGGAGCAGCACAATTCCGGCAAGCCGACCGTCAACCATGACCTCTGCCGCGGATGCCATGTCTGTGCCAAGAACTGCGCGCACGGCGCGATCAGCTTTGGCGAGGACCGGAAAGCAACCATCGACCACAACAAATGCGTGGGCTGCGGCCGCTGCTTGGGCTCCTGCAATTTTGATGCAATTTATAATGAGAACTCCTCGGCCAACGATGAGCTGAATATGAAGATCGCCGAGTATTCCAAGGCGGTTGTGGACGGCCGTCCCGCTTTCCACATCAATCTGGTGATGGATGTCTCTCCCTACTGCGACTGCCACGCTGAGAACGACGCGCCGATCATCCCGGATGTTGGCATGTTCGCCAGCTTCGACCCGGTTGCACTGGATCAGGCCTGTGCCGATGCCTGCAACAAGATGCCGGTGATGCCCGGCAGCCTGCTGGATGATGAGATGCACAAGGAGCACTTCTGCGACCATCACGATCACTTCACCAACACCACCCCCGAGACCAACTGGAAGGTCTGCCTCGAGCATGCCGAGAAGATTGGCCTTGGCACCCGGGAGTATGAACTGATCAAGGTCTGATTTCCAAGCGTCCATCAAAAAGAGCGATGCAGCTTTTGCTGCATCGCTCTTTTTTGCGCTTTCTTCCCGTTTCTTACTCCCACAGCCGCGCCGGATAGAGGCCGGCACGGGTCATCTCGGCAATCGCCTGTACCACCACCGGCTTATCCTCCTTGTAGGTGACGCCATACCAGCGGTCCTCGCTGGAGAGCACCTGTACCCGCGCCCTGCCCTCGGCAATCAGCTCACTGACAACCCCCGGCAGGAAATACTCCCCTTTTTCGGGGTTCTCCCGCAGCGCGTGGTCGAGAAAGGCGGGGAATCTCGCCTCAGCTTCCTCCAAAAAGCTGTGGGTAAATCCCCACATATTCATCGAGACCACCGCATCCCCCGGCAGATGTCCCCAGCTCTTGCCGTCGTCCTCGGTAAACTTGGCATCTTTCCCATCCCGGAAGATTTTGGTGTGTTCCCGCACCTCTTCGAGCCAGCCCTCCGGTGAAACGCGGCAGACCCCGCGGGCGACATGGCCGTTCTCGGTCAGGGTATTGCGCAGCCGGTAGCCCACCATCGTGTACTCGTACTGCTCCCCATCGGGGTGGCTGCTGAGATATTGGTAGATCTCGCAAAACGCCTGCGGCCCATAGTAATCATCCGCGTTGATGACCGCAAAGGGTCCGTGCACCACCCCGCGGGCTGCCAGTACCGCATGGGCAGTGCCCCACGGCTTCTGCCGGCTCTTTGGCACTGCATACCCATCGGGCAGATCCTCCAGCCGCTGAAAGACAACCTCCGTCTCCATCTTTCCCCGCAGCGGATCGGTCACCGCCGCACGGAACGCAGCCTCGTTTTCCTCCTTGATGACAAAGACCGCCTTTTCGAATCCGGCCCGTCTTGCGTCATAGAGGGAGTAATCCATGATGACCTCCCCGTCAGGGCCGACCGGATCAATCTGCTTGAGCCCGCCATACCGGGAACCCATCCCCGCGGCCATAACCACCAGTACTGGTTTTTCCATTGTCTTCTCCTTTGCCTCTCCGCGGATCTCCGCGGGTGTTGTCTCTCCTATTATACCATGCAAAATTACAGTGTGCTTCTTTTTTTCGGCTATCGGGATGAACGATGAGAAAAAAGGCACGCTGTATCTCATGTGTCGGTCATTTTTTGGCTGTTCCGCAGATCTGCGCGCCCTCCGTCTTTTGCCGCTTAAATTCATCTTATGTAAAACCGCAAGGCAATAAAACCGCAGAAAAAACGACCCCGCTCGGATTGAACCAACGGGATCGTTTTTCTTTTTCTCTACCGTCTCTATCGGGCTCTTCGCCGGACGATCAGCCGCGGTAGCCGTTTGGATTATGGGACTGCCAGTTCCAGGAGTCGCGGCACATCTCCTCGATGCCGTACTTTGCCTCCCATCCCAGCTCCTTGCGGGCCTTGGTGGGATCAGCATAGCAGGCCGCGATATCGCCCGGCCGGCGGGGTCCGATCACATAGGGCAGCTTTTTGCCGCAGGCCTTCTCATAGGCGTGGATCACATCCAGCACCGAGTAGCCGTGTCCGGTGCCCAGATTGTAGATGACAAGACCGGGCCGGCTCTCCAGCTTGTGGATTGCAGCCACATGGCCCGACGCCAGATCCATCACATGGATATAATCCCGCACGCCGGTCCCGTCCGGGGTGTTATAATCGTTGCCAAAGACATTCACATGGTCCAGCTTGCCGACCGCAACCTGTGCGATATAAGGCACCAGATTGTTGGGGATGCCGGCGGGGTCCTCCCCGATCCGGCCCGACGGATGGGCGCCGATGGGGTTGAAATACCGCAGCAGCGCGATGTTCATCGTGGGATCGGCTTTGTACACGTCCTTGAGGATCATCTCGATCATCAGCTTGGTGCTGCCGTAGGGATTGGTGGTGGACAGTGGGAAATCCTCGGTGATCGGCACCGTGTGGGGATCCCCGTAGACGGTGGCGGAAGAGGAAAAGACAAAATTCTTCACCCCGTACTTGCGCATCACCTTGAGCAGCACCAAGGTGGAGGTGAGGTTGTTGTCATAGTACTCCAGCGGCTTTGCAACACTTTCTCCCACTGCTTTGAGCCCGGCGAAATGGATCACCGAGTCGATCTCGGGGTGAGCGGCAAACAGCGCGTCGGTCGCCGCAAGATCGCACAGATCGATCTTGACAAAGGGAAAATCCTTTCCGGCCAACTCGCGCGTGCGCACAACCGCTTCCTCACAGGAATTGACCAGATTGTCCGCCACAATCACATCATAGCCCGCGCCGATGAGCTCCAGACAGGTGTGGGACCCGATATATCCCGCACCGCCGCATACCAATACTGCCATACGCTTTGCCTCCTTGCAGTCCCGCCGTATCCGGCTGGATTTGATTGTCCATGTTTTTATTTTAACTCTGTGTCTTTCCAATTTGAATGGATTATTTAACAGATTATCTGCACTTTTTAGGCTGAGACAAAAATCCATTTTCAAATCTAATTTTATTATACCGGCTCTCCCTCCCCTTCATCAAGTTTTTTCTTCCTGATCCGCTGTTTTTCCCGCCCAAGGCTTGCCCTTTTGCGGCAAATCGGGTATACTAACCTTGTTTACCCCTCTGCCGGCGGATGCCCGGCGCAATCTTTTAAAAAGTTGAGGTTGACAGAATGTTTGCATTGTTCCGAAAATATCTGGTCGTCTTTCTTGTTTCGATGGTACCGGTCATTGAGCTGCGCGGCGCGATTCCCATCGGTGTCGGGATGGGGCTGCCGCTGCTTGGGACCTATGCCTTTGCGATCTTAGGCAATATGCTGCCGGTGCCGATTATCATCCTGTTCAGCAAACGGGTCCTGCTCTGGTGCTGCAAGCTGCCCGGCCGCTGGGGAAAGCCCTTTAACTGGATCTACCAAAAGGGGATGCGCGCCGGAGACACCCTGCAGCAGAAGGCCGGCGGCGGCCTTTATGTCGCCCTCTTTATCTTTGTCGCCATCCCGCTGCCGGGTACCGGCGCGTGGACCGGCAGTCTCGGCGCCACCCTGCTGGATATGAAGTTCTGGCCCAGCGTGTTGGCCGTCATGTGCGGCGTGCTGACCGCCGGGGTAATCATGGGCGCAGTATCCGCCGGCGTTTTCGGCGGGCTGGATTTTCTGTTTGCCTGATTTTCCCCTCTTTTTCACTCAAATTCCGAGCCGGAGCGGTCAAAAGCCGCTTCGGCTTATTTTTTTAGCTGTTATTCTTTTTTAAAAAAATTGAGGACGTTGTGAAGAAATCTCATTTTGATCCTCGTACTATACACGAAAGGCGGTGAGAGGCAGTGCGGGAGAGCGAATTTGAGCAGCTGGTTGAGCAGTACCAACGGCTGGTTTACACCATCTGCTTTCAGATGACGCGGGACCGCGACACCGCCGAGGATCTGGTTCAGGAGACCTTTCTTTCTGCCTACCTTCACCGGGACCGATGTAATCCGGAGAATATCCGTCCATGGCTGTGCCGCATCGCCACCAACAAGGCAAAGGACCTATTGAAGAGCGCCTATCACCGCAAGGTGGCGCTGGCGGATGAGGATCAGGAACTCGCCCTTATGGGGGAGACCTCTCCGCCGGAGGATCTCGTCATTGACTCTGCAATGAAAGACCAGATCGCGCAGCAGATCCGCGCACTACATGAGCCCTATCTTCAGGTATCGGTGCTCTATTTTCTCGAGCAGATGCCGGTAGAAGAGATCGCCGCACGGCTGGGCCGCCCGGTCAAAACCGTACACACCCAGCTGTACCGCGCAAAACGGATCCTGCAGCAGCAGTTGATAAAAGGAGGTATCATCCATGACTCTGTTTGACGACCGCACCGGGCATATCACCGAAGAGGGATTTGCCGCACTGGCGGGGGATACATTGGATGAATTGAGCCGGCTGGAACTGGCCGAGCACCTGTCATTCTGCGATCTATGCTGTGCCAGATACGCCCAGCTGACCGCACAAGGGCCTCTGGAACAGCCCTCTCAGTCGCTGACCGAGCCGACCATGACCCGGATCCGTGGCCGCGGGCGGGTGATTCTGCTGCGCCGTGCGCTGAAGGTCTCGGTTGCGGCCTGTCTGGCCCTGACCCTCTGGCAGACCGGTGCGTTCAGCGCGCTGACAGGCCTCTCAAATGGTGACACCGCCAGCGACTGGCGGCTGCAGATCGAACAGCGGCGCAATCTCGATGCGATGCAGGAGCTGAATGAGCAGCAGACCGACGAGCCCGCCCAAACACTGAATATGAAGATCTCAAGCGCGGTCGACCACTTCTTCGCCGCGATCCAACAGAAAGGGGAAACCGATCAATGAAAAAAAGTGCATTTTGGACCTTTATCTTTTCCTGCTGGCCCGGTGCCGGCCAGATGTATCTGGGCTACACCAAACGCGGTGTCTCGCTGATGACCGGCTTTCTGCTGCTTATCGGGATGAGCAACTTCCTCAACCTGTGGATCTTCGCGACCTTTACGCCGGTGGTCTGGTTCTATGCCTTCTTCGACGCATGGTCGATCCGGAATATGGACCCCGCCAAACTGGAACAGTTCACCGATGATTTTCTCTTCTTTCCCCAGTTTGACCAGCGCTCCAGCGCAGAACAGTTTGCCAAGCGCCACCGCCGCGCCTTCGGCGTCCTGTTGATCCTGCTGGGATTCTATGTGCTGTACAACAACTTGATCCTGCCGCCGCTCGCCGCGCTGATCAACACGATGGGGATGAACCTCTCCTGGCTGTGGCGTCTTGCCAACGGGCTGCCGACCCTTGTCGTCGCGGCGCTGATCATCCTGCTGGGGCTCCGTCTGGTGCGGGGCGATCGCCGCGGAGACGATGAGATCGTAGAATTTAAGGGCGAGGAGGAGGAATGAGGAATGAGCGAGCTGCAAACCAATCTCCCGGGCGTTGAGGAGGGGCAGCAGACCGAATCCTCCGCCAAGGGCTCCTATGGCGCACCGCAGCAAAACACCCCTCCCCCGCCGGCCGCTCCACAGGCGGCGCCAAGGGTCCGCCGGGTGGGCACCCTGACCATGGGAATCGCGCTGATCCTGACCGGCTGCGCGATCGCTGCCTCTCTGATCTGGCCCTCCTTCGATCTTACCATTGTGTTCCGCCTGTGCCCGCTTTTGTTGATCTCCTTGGGCTGTGAGGTATTGGTCAGCAGTTTTGCCCGCGGCAACATCAAGCTGAAGTATGATCTGGTCTCAATGTTCTTTTGCTCGATCCTGATCGTCCTCTCGCTCTGCCTCTCGATGGTGCCTCTCGCTGTGCGGTATTTCGGGCCGGAATACCGGCTCTCGGAAAAAAGAATTGAGGATGAGCTGGACCGCGCTTCCTATCAGCTGCTGCGCGCCGACGCCGCGGTGGCGGACTGCAGCGCCGATGTCTCCCTCTTCCCTCTCTCCTCCCAGCCCGCATCCTCTGCGCAGGAGCTCAGGGAGGAGGACGAGGTCCGCTTCTCGGTGGATCTGCGCGGCCCCTATACCGATCCTGCCGCCTTTGCCGCCGATTGTGTGCGGGTGCGGGATATTCTAATGGACGGCAGCGCCTCACCCGATTCCCTCTTTTTCACCGCTGCGGCCACTCCCACTGAGGGCGGTCAAGAGGGCTTTGATGAGCTTTTCACCCTCTCCCTTTCCGGTCCATTCCAGCTGCATCAGAGCGCCGAGGAACTGACCGCTTTGGTTGAAACCTATTGATTCTATCTTCCCTCTGCCCTTGGCAGGGGGATTTTTGTTTTAAAAATTCTTCCCGCTCCGATTTTGTAAAAATGGCGCAAAATAGATTGCAGCGTTTTTTTTGCCATGGTAAGATATGTAATAGAGTCTTATCTTATCCATTGTATCTGCAATCATTTTCCCGGCGCGTCGCGCCGCGGTCAAAGCGAGGGCGATCTATTTGCTGAAAGGATTTACCAAACAGGAAAAAAGCTGGATGATGTACGACTGGGCCAACAGTGCCCATTCGGTCGTCGTGGTCACCATCCTGCCGATCTTTTACAACACGGTGGCGGACTACACCCGGGATGCTGCTTCGAGCATGAGCGTTTGGGGATATGCCACCAGCATTGCGATGCTCATCATTGCGCTCGCCGCACCGATTCTGGGTGTTTTCGGTGACTTTGAGGGCATGCGCAAGAAGCTGTTCACCATCTTCATGCTGATCGGCGTGCTGGCCTGCGCCGGGCTTGCCATCACCCCGCTGACAAATTTTGTCGACCCTGCGGTTGCCCAGACGGTTGGGATCTTCATCCTCGCGCTGTATGTGGTCAGCCAGATCGGCTTTGCCGGCGCCAATATCTATTATGACAGTTTTCTAACCGATGTCACCACCAACGAGCGGATGGACCGTGTCTCGACCATGGGATATGGCCTTGGCTATATCGGTGGTTCCACCATTCCCCTGCTTCTCTTCTTGATCCTCAATGCGGTAGGGGTTGATATGCTCTGGTGCCTCTGCTTCGCATTCGGATTTACGGCGTTGTGGTGGCTGGTTTTCAGCTTTCCGCTGCTCAAAAATGTGGAGCAAAAGAGCTTTGTCAAACGGGAAAAGGGCGCTGTGGCCCACGCGATCAGCGGGCTTGGCCACACCATGCGGGACATCTTCCACTACAAGCTGATGTTCGTCTTTCTGCTGGCCTATTTCTTCTATATTGACGGGGTCAACACCATCATCCATATGTCCACCAGCTACGGCGACACCCTCGGTCTGGATTCGACCGCAATGCTGCTGGCGCTGCTGCTGGTGCAGATTCTGGGCCTTCCCTTCTGCCTGATTTACATCAAGCTGGCAGACCGATTTGGCGCGCAGTTCATGGTCGGGGTCGGCATCTGCATCTATATGGGGATTACAATCTTTGGTTTCTTTGTCCGCAGCGAGTGGCAGTTCTGGGTGCTTGCGGTGCTGGTTGCCACCAGCCAAGGCGGGATTCAGGCGCTTTCCCGCAGCACCTTCGGCAAATTGATCCCGGACAAAAACCGCTCGGGTGAGTTTTTCGGCTTCTATGATATCTTCGGCAAATTCTCGGCCATCATCGGGCCCACATTGGTCGGAATCAGCTCCTCGCTGGCGGCAAATGCAATCTATCGCAGCGAGGGGATCGACCCCGCCACCGCCTCCACCGCGCTGCTCGAAGAAGTCAGCCAGCGGGCCGCTCCCTGGGGGGTTCTGAGTATCCTGATTATCTTCCTGATCGGCGGCGGACTGTTCTTCTTTGTACTGCCCCATTACCAGAAAAAAGCCGGCGGCAGTTCGTCCCTCTGATCTTTTATCCTGCTTTTATCTTGCCCCGGGTTTGTTCGGCTGACCGGACACCCGGGGCTTTGTGTCAAACAAATGCCCGCCGCATCGCTGCACGGGCAACCTCTGGAGGTCTTTTTCATGTCTGACGCCTATGCCCATCTGCGCACCGCACGCCATGCCATGGTGCTCTCGGGGTACACTCTTCCCTCCCAAAACGCATTTCTGGCCGGCGCCAACGGGCCGGATCCCTTCTTTTCCTACCGCTTTTGGGAGAGTAAACCCACTGTAGATCTGCCCGCACTGGCCCAGCGGCTTCACACCGAGCGCGCCGGGGAGTTTCTGCTCGCGATGGCGCGCCGCGCCCTGAGTCCCGCTCAGCGCAGTTACGCCGCCGGATTTGTGATGCACAACACGCTGGACAGCCTCGTCCACCCCTATGTCGCCTTTTTGACCCAAAAGGGGGCTGTCTATGACCGTCCCTGCGGACACGGCTATTGCGAGTCCGCGCTGGACACCGCGCTCTGGCATCTGGATTTCGGCGGTGGGATTGCGCCGCTGCGCGAAGTCTGTCCGCCGCTGATCACCGGCGAACTCGGGGAGGTGGCCGCGCTGCTGCGGGACACCGTCGACGAGGTGTTCGGCATCCAACTGCCCTTTGTCGCGATCTGTGACAGCTTTTCCCACTTTTCGCTGGTGCGCTGGTTTTTCCGCTCCCGTTTCGGGTTTAAAAAGCTGATTGCCCGCGGGATCGACGCCGTGCTGCACAAACCCGGTTTTGCGAGCAGCCATATGCAGCCCCGCCGCCCGGCAAAGGACATCCCGAACCAGTGGATCAATCCCTATACCGGCACCCTGCTGCGCGGCGGTTTTTCTTCCCTGCTCGCCGCAGCGGAAAAGACCGGTGCCGTGCGGATCCGTGCTCTCTGTCTCTACTGGGACGGTGCGCTGACGGAGGACGAGCTCAAAAAGGTGCTCGGCAGTGCAAACTACGACACCGGACTGCCCTGTTGAGTGCGGTTTCAAAATCCGCTTGACAAGCCGCATAGCCCTGTGTTAGGATGTGCTTTGGAAAATTGAATGTCTGCCGGCGCTGCCGGAATGACCCCAACTTTGTCTGTTTCCCTGGAAAAACTGAAACAGGCGGGCGGGGTCTTTTTTTGTGCTTTTACACCTCGACATCAAACAGAAAGGATGATCTCTGGATGAGTCAAACCGCGAATAAGATGGCCACGCGCCCGATGTTTCCTCTGCTGATGAGCATGGCGCTGCCGCCGATGCTCTCGATGCTGCTCAGCAGCCTTTACAACATCGTGGACAGCATGTTTGTCGCCCGGTACAGCGCCGACGCGCTGACCGCCGTCAGCCTTGCTTTCCCGCTGCACTCGGCTTCTGCATTCCGACCCTGTTTCAGGCGGTGGGGATGGGCCGCTCCAGCCTTGTGATCTTCCTGCTGCGGCAGTTTGTCATCACCCTGCCGCTCGCTTGGCTCCTCGCCGGCCCGATGGGACTTACCGGGATCTGGCTCTCCTTCCTCGTCGCGGAATCCGCCGCGGCACTGGCTGCCGTTGTCCTTCTGGCGCGGCTGCTGCGCCGCGACGGCGTCCTGCGCGCGGGCCAGACTGCATAATTTTCTCTCTTTCTCAGCCTTCCAAGGCGGTGTTTTCTCAAAGGAAAGGGATCAACCGACAAAAAATGGGACCCGGAAAAGCCAATCCGGATCCCATTTTTTCTTTTGTCACAAAATCAATCTGCGCGCTGCGCAATCTGGCGGAGCTGATCGGCATACGCCTTGCCCGCGGGCTGGGTTGCAATCCCGCCCAGTGCCGTCTCCCGCAGCTCCATCGGCAGCTTTTTGCCCACCCGATACATCGCATCGATGCACTGGTCTGCGGGGATCTTGGGATCCTGACCTGCAAGTGCAAGATCGGCAGAGAGTACCGCATTCACCGCGCCCGACGCGTTGCGGAAACTGCAGGGCAGCTGGACCAGCCCTGCCACCGGGTCACAGACCAATCCCATCACATTCATCAGGGCAATGGAGCAGGCATTTGCCGCCATCTCGGCACTGCCGCCCGCCAGCATCACGGCGGCCGCAGCGGCCATCGCAGCGGCCGCGCCGCACTCGGCCTGACAGCCTCCCTCTGCCCCGGAGACGGTGGCGTTGCGGGTGATCACCGCGCCAAAACCACCGGCTACCAGCATCGCGTCCAGAATCTGCTGCTCGCTCGCGTCATACCGCCGTCCAACAGCAAGCAGCACCGCCGGCAGGATCCCGCAGCTGCCCGCCGTCGGCGCGGCGCAGATGCGGCCCATCGAGGCATTGACCTCGCTGCAGGAGAGGGCCATTGCCATCAGTTCATTGAGGAACCCGCCGCAGATGCTCTGTCCCTCGGCATGACCTCGCTGGCAGGAGGCCTGCCCCTCAATCAGCCCCAGCACCATCTTCTGCGGCTGGGAGAGCGCCTTTTGCGCGCTCGCAACCATCACCTGATACCGCTCCCGCAGGCGGTCATAGACCTGTTCCTCGCTGAGCTCGGACAGCTCCATCTCCTCCTTGAGAATGATCCGGTGCAGCGGCTCCCCGGTGCACCGGTGGAGCTTGAGCAGATCCTCTATCGTGTTGTACATCTTCTTATCCTCCCCGCTCAAACATTGATTGCGCGCACGCTGCGGATATTCGGCAGCTGGCGGATCCGCTCCACCAGTTCCTCCTCAATTCGGCCATCGGTCTCGATCACACAGTTGGCGATATCCCCCTTTGTCTCCCGGGAAACCCGCATAATTGCGATGTTCAGACCACTCTGTGCCAGCGCCCCGCTGACCGCGCCCACCACACCGGGGCGGTCATTCTGGGTGATGAGCAGGGTGGGCGACTCCGCCCGAATATTCGCCGGCAGGCCGTCGATCTCGGTGATCTTGATCCGCCCGCCGCCGACCGAACAGCCGGTCACCTGCACCGTCTTGCCGTCATCGCAGAAAAAGGTGATGACGGCGGTATTCTCATGTGCGCCCTCCAGTTCGATCTCATAGAACTCGTATTCCAGCCCCGCCTGACGGGCGAGAATCTGCGCATCTGCCAGCCGCTCGTCATCCTCAAAAAGGCCCATTGCACCGGCGAGCAGTGCCTGACGAGTGCCGTGCCCCAGCCCTGTTTTGGCAAAGGATCCGTGCAGCCCGAACCGTACCCGGTGAAACGGGCGCTGGGCGATGATCCGCGCAATCCGCGCCAGTTTGGCCGCGCCGGCGGTATGGGAGGAGGACGGCCCGATCATGACCGGCCCCAACACATCAAAAAGGCTGATATTCATCTCTCTTCCTCCTGTGGGCGGACTTGCCGCCCGCCGCATTTGCTCACAGTATTACTCTACCCTATTTTTTCCCGCCGCGCAAGTCAAAACCCTCCTGCCGCATTTGCATCCATTTCCCAAATCCGCTATAATGAAAAAAACTAAAATCAGAGATCAGGCGGAGATGCGATATGGAGGAAATGCAGACCTTTTCGGAGGACTTTGTCGTCCAGCCGATCGACTGCGACTTGCAGGATCGGATGACGCTGGGAGCCCTGCTGCGCTGGGCGCAGCAGATTGCGGGGGACCACTGTGATGCGATCGGGCTGACGACGGAATATCTGTTTCATCACGGCGCCGTCTTTCTTCTGGCAAAGGTCGGACTGGAGCTGAGCCGGCCGATCCATTCGGGGGAGTCCTTCCGTGTGGCAACCCGCCCCTGCGCCCCGCGCCATGCGTTTTACAACCGGTACACCACTCTGTGCACCCCCGAGGGGGAACCGGTTGTCCGGATGGATGCGCGCTGGGTACTGGTAGACCCCGAAACCCATCGGGTTTTGCGCCGTCCGCCGGAGGGTTTGGTTTTCCCGTTTGGGGATTGGGTGGACGAGGAGCAGGACCTCTCCATTCTCCGGGCGGAGAATCCCTCTCCCGCTGGAAACGCCGCCGCGGTCTATTCTCGGGTGGACATCAACGGACACCTGAACAACACCTATTACGGGGATATTCTCTGCGACGCGCTGCCGGTCTCTCTTTGGCGGCAGCCGGAATATCTCTGCAAGGCGGTGCTCTATTACCGGCTGGAACTGCCGTTTGGCGAGCAGATGGCCCTCTCCCGCGGTGAGATCAGTCAAACGGAGGGCAGCGGCTGGTATGTCGAGGGGATCCGCGACGGGCACCGCTGCTTTGAGGGCAACCTTTACTTTACCAAATAAAAAATAGACGGAGGACGTTCCATGAATTTACAGGAAACTCTGCAAAACTCCCCCATCATCGCGGCGGTAAAGGACCGCGAGGAAATGCGCGCGGCGCTCGAATGTGACAGCCAGATCTTCTTTGTGCTGTTTGGGACGATCTGCGACATCGACGAGATTGTCGGTGAGATCAAGTCCGCCGGAAAGACGGTCTTTGTCCATCTCGATCTGGTCGAAGGGCTTGCCGGCAAGGACGTTGCGGTCGATTTTCTCCAAAAGGTCGCTTCACCCGACGGCATCATCTCAACCAAGCCCTCTCTGCTGAAATACGCCAAGAGCCGGGGCCTGCTGACGGTACAGCGGTTCTTCCTGCTCGATTCCCTCGCCGAGGCGAACATCGACCGCCAATTCGCCGTCAGCCGGCCCGATATGGTGGAGATTCTTCCCGGTCTGATGACCTCCTCGATCGGGGAGATCGCGCGCAAACACCCCGAAACCCCGGTGATTGCCGGCGGGCTGATCCGCACCAAAGAAGAGGTGCTCGCCGCGCTGAAAGCCGGCGCCGCCGCGGTCTCCTCCACCAACCGGAACGTCTGGTTCATGTAAGCTATTCTTGCCGAATTTTGCTTCTTACTGCATAAAAAAATCCGTGTTCCCATCTGCCGCCCGGGAACACGGATTCTTTTTTATTCTTCCCGCCCCGACTCGGGGGCAGTGCGCCGCTTCATCCAGTTCTTCGCCTCCGCGACCACAACGGGCGGGAAATCGTAATATCCCAGCAGCCGGATCGCATTGGTCGTGCGGCAGGGTCCCTCTTTCAGCTTGTAGTCAAAGGTAACTCCCTGCTCTCCCACCTGCTCGCTGAAATGCCGGTTTTCATACCGGTCCCCGAGCAGCTCGGTCAGTTCAAGATCATGAGTTGCCGCCACGCATAGGCAGCCGGGCCGGCACAGGTATCGCAGCACCGCACAGGAGGCGGCGACCCGCTCGGCGGTGTTGGTGCCCTTGAGCACCTCGTCGATAAAGCAGTAAAAGGGCATCGCGCCGCCGGCCAGCGCCACCACCCGTCGCATCGACTTGATCTCCGCCACAAAATAGCTCTCCCCCGCCGACAGATCGTCCCGCGCGGCCATCGAGGTGACAACCGCCGCTCTGCACAGCACAAACCGGGACGCGGTGCAGGTGTGGATGCTCTGGGCCAGAATCGCATTGAGGGCGACCGCCTTGATAAAGGTGGATTTGCCCGACGCATTCGAGCCGGTCAGCAGCCAGTTTGCCTCGATCTGTGCGTCGTTGGGCACGCAGTCCGACTCGGTGAGCAGCGGGTGCAGCAGACTCTCCGCGCGGATCGAGAGCTTCTCCTCAAAGACCGGCGTCGTCCAGAGCGGCAGGCTGTGCCGATAGGATAAAATTGCCTGTGCTGCGTCGATCTCGCCGATCTGTTCAAACAGCGCCTGTGTCTTGGCCCGCTCCGCGTCGAAAATCCGCACCGCTCTGCGGTACTGCAAAATCGGGAAAAGGGTCAGTATCCCGAGCATCTGCACGAGCAGATACCCGTTGGACTGCGGCGACGGGGAAAGCAGCACCATAGTCTTGCCGATCTGGTCTGAGAGAGCGGCCAGCTGTCCGAGCTTTGCCGCGCGCTGCGGGCATCGCGTCCGGAAGAACTTTTGCAGCCGCCGCGCCAGCGCAAAAACGGCCAGTTGATAGCTGATTGTCTCCAATCTTCCCTCGAGCTTTTTCTGAATTTTCAGATATCTCCAGATATTATGCCCCAGCGCGCCGAGCAGCAGCGCCGCACCTGCAGAGGGAAAGAAGGGAAAAAGCGGCAGGCTGGCCAGCGGCAGCAGCGCAAAAAGGGTCAGCCCGCGCTCTCCTTCCAGTGCGTAGGACTCCGGATCATAGAGCAGTGAGGGCAGATCAATGCCGGTGCGCTTGCCAAGGCGCAGCAGTTCGGTCTGCACCTGAAGCCGGAACGGCTCATCCTCCAGCTGGGAGAGCAGCTCTTCCTGTTCCTGCTGCTCTTCTGCGCCCAGACGGCGGTGGAGCAAGGCATACAGATACCCCTCCCCCACCAGCGTGCGGCAGGCATTGATCCGGTCAAAGAGATCCTCCATCTCGAGATCATCCCATGTGCGCTCATCCACAAGCCCCTGCTCTGAGCAGAGCGCGCGCCATCCCTCCCAGTAGTGGGAGGTTCCCGCTCTGCGGTAATCCCCGCTCGGCACTTTGCCGAACTGGCTTTTGAGCTGGCGGATCTTCTTTTTCTTCCCACGAATTCCCTCCGCGGTGAACCAGACCGCCATCACGGCGAGAAAAATCGCCAGCAAGATCAGCTGAAATGTCATTGTGTTCCCCCTCAGTTATGCCCCGGGCAGACCGCCACCGGCCGGTCATCCGGCTTGTAGTAGCCGGTCGCAGTCGGGCAGCCGGATCCCGGCAGCAGGCCGGTCACGGTACAGTATTCGATCTGCTCCACCGTATCATCCACCGGGAACTCCTTTTTGGGCAGCGCGCGCTGCGCCGCCCGCATTACGTTGCGCCAGGCCAGTGTCGGCGGATGCGCCGAATAGTTGACCTCAAGGGGCAGATTCTCATCATATCCATACCAGCTGGCAGTGACATAGTAGGGGGTCAAACCGATAAACCAGTGGTCCCGGTTGTCGCTGGTCGTCCCTGTTTTTCCGACCGAATCCATCCCGTCGTTTACAGAGTAGCCCGCGCCGGTGCCTGCCCCCTGCATCACCCCTGCCAAAAGCCGGTTCATGATGTAGGCTGTATCCGATGAGATGACCTGCTTTGTCTCGATCTTTGGTTCGAGCAGCGTCTCCCCCGTCCCCCGGACAACCGAAGTGTAGCTGTGGATCGTGGTAAAACTGCCCCCGCTGCCGAAGATGCTGTATGCGCCGGCCATCTCCTCCGGGGTGACGCCGGTGGTGCTGGAGCCGAGGATCATTGGCCCGCTGTCCTTATCCGCCGCGACAAAACTGGAGATCCCGAGCTCTTTGGTGGTGAACCGGTAGATCTTGCCGACCCCGACCCGTTCACCCACCCGCACCGCGATGGTGTTGATGCTGCGGGCCAGCGCGTCGGCCACCAGCAGGTCCTTGTTGGAGTAGCTGCCCGAAAAATTGCGCGGCCAGTCCTTTTTCTCCCCGGTCTCCTCGTCCTCAATCTGCCGCACCGGGCTGTCTTCCAGCGCGGAGGACCAGTTGATCTTGTTCTCCTCAATTCCCAGCACATAGGCGCCGATCGGCTTCATCGTGCTGCCCACCTGACGCAGTGCCTGTGTCCCCCGGTTGAACCCGCGGCTGATCTCCTTCTCTCCGAGTCCGCCCACCACGGCGCACAGTTCCCCCTCATAGTTGAGGCTGACCATCGCCGCTTGCGGATAGACGGTGACCGGGCCGGTCTTGGGGTTTCCGTTTTCGTCCAGAATCGGATTGCCGTCCTCGTCCTCCAGTTCAGCGGTCACCGTCACCCCCGGCCGGGGATAGAGTGCGCCGCTCTCAAGCGTCTGTTCCATCGCCTCCTGCAGGGTGGGCACCACCGTCGCATAGATTCGCAGTCCCCCATCGTACAGCAGCCGGGTCGCCTCCGCACGGCTGAGTCCTCTCTGCTGCGCCAGATCGGCAATCAGATCCTCAATCAGTGCGTCGGTAAAGTAATCAGTGGGGGTGTTATCCCGCTCAGGATCCCGCCCGGTACCGGTGATTTCCAGCGGCTCGGCCACCGCGGCGTCATGCTCCTGCTGGGTGATGAATCCCTCCTCCAGCATCTGGTCCAGCACATAGTTGCGCCGCTCCAGATGTGCCTCTGGCTGGGTCACCGGATTGTACCGCGCCGGGCTGCGGGTGATGGCGGCGAGGCTGGCGCACTGCGCGAGGGTGAGCTTGTCCACCGTGGTGCCAAACAGCTTTTCCGCCTCGGCGGCAACCCCCGCCGTGTTATCCGTGAAGCTGATGGTATTGAGGTAGGCCTCGAGGATGGTTTCCTTGTCGTAGGATGCATCCATCCGCAGCGCGCGCCAGATCTCCCGGATCTTGCGCAGATAACCCGCCAAGCCGTCGTCATCGTCATCCCGTGTCAGGTTTTTGACCAGCTGCTGGGTGATGGTCGATGCGCCGATCTTGATCCCATCTTCCCCGCCAAAATAGCTGCCGGTCAGGGCATATTTGACCTCGTTGAGGGCAGCGTAGACGGTGCGCAGCAGATTGACCCCGTGATGGCTGTAAAAGTCCTTGTCCTCCACCGCAATAAAGGCGTCTTTGAGGTAGCGCGGCATCAGGCTGCCCTCGACGTACTGCTTGTTCTGGGTACAGGGGAGGGACGCATACTCCTCCCAGTCCCCATTCTCCTCCTTGGCATAGATGATGGTCTCGGTCTTATACGGGATCTGGTCCAGATCCAGCCAGAGGTCGTCGTTTCGGGTGGAAACGCCGAGGTAGACGCCAAGGCTCCCGATCCCGAGCAGCACCAAAAGCAGAAGCGCCAATACCACTTTGGCCTTCAAAGAGCGCTTCTTGCGGGGACGCGGCCTGCGCGGTGCTTTTTCCCGCTGTGCAAAAATTCGCTTTTTGGTTCTGTGCTCCTTCGCAAAAGGAGGGATCCCGTCCTGATACGGCCCGTGCGTCTCGCCGTCTGGCTGCAGGACAAAGTCCTCATCAAAAATACTGCCCGTCCCGCTGTTCTCCCCCTCGCGGTAAGGATGCTTTTTTCGCTCGGTCATCCGCCTCACCTCCTGCCGTCAAATTCTCTTCCTATTTTACCGCCGCAGCGACTCAATTTCTCGGCTATTTTGTAAATTTTGTGCTGGTTTGCCCTCTTTTGTCAAAGGTGGACATCTCCGCTTGAATTATAGTATAATAATACGGATTAAATATTTTGTCCAGAGAGGGAAAGGATTGATTTTTTTGGAGAGCGCGCTGGTCGGATGCACCGGTTTTGTCGGCGGCAATCTTGCCGCCAGCCATCCTTTTGAGGGAATGTACCATTCCACCGACATCGAATCCGCCTTTGGCACACGTCCGCGCCTTCTGGTCTATGCGGGGCTTCCGGCGGCCAAATATCTCGCCAACACCGATCCCGATGCCGATTGGGCCGTCTGCGAAAAGGCCGCGAAGAACATCCGTGCCATCCAGCCGGACAAGCTGGTCCTCATCAGCACCGTCGATGTTTTCTGCGATTCCCGCGGCGCGGATGAGAGCACTCCGCCCGACCTTGAAAATCCGCAGGCCTACGGCCGCAACCGCGCAAAGCTGGAGCAGCTGGTGCGGTCCGACTTCCCGGATGCGCTGATCGTCCGCCTGCCGGCGCTGTTCGGCAAAGGGCTGAAGAAAAACTTTCTCTTTGATCTGCACACCATCACCCCCGCGATGCTGCGGGAGGAAAAATACCGCGAGCTCTCCGCCCACAGCCCCCTCATCCAGAGGAGCTATGAGCCCGGAACCGGTGGTTTTTTCCGGGTGTCGGCCGGTGCGGACCTTGCGGCACTGCGCGCTTTTTTTGCCGAGAATGCGTTTAACGCCCTCAGTTTTACCGACTCCCGCAGCCGGTATCAGTTCTACCCGCTCTCCCGCCTGTGGCGCGACATCTGCACTGCGCTGGATGCCGGACTGACCCTGCTGCACCCGGCCACCGCACCGGTATCCGCCGCCGAGATCTACACCGCCGTCACCGGCCGCGGGGATTGGGAAAATCTTCTCGCCGCTGCCCCTGCCGACTACGATCTGCGCACCCGCTATGCCGCGCTGTTTGGGGGCAGCGGGGACTATCTTCTCGGAAAAGAAGAAGAATTGGGGCAGATCGTCCGGTTCATGGCAAACTGGCAATAATGCTTTGCGATTGTAAGGGGGAACGCAAGGAAATGAAGAGGAAGAAAGCGTTTTTGTCTCTCTTCTCCCGCTTCGGCTGGCTTTTCTTTTTTCTGTGCATCATCGCCGTCTCACTTTTCTACGGCGCCGCGCGCTGCGGCAGTGTGGATTTTGTCTGCACCAACGGCGATTACCAAAATTATAATGCTCTGCGGCGTTTTTTGGCGGGGCAGCGCCCCTATGCGGATTTTGCAAACTATCTCGGGATGGGGCCTCTTCTTCTCTGTGTCCCTTTGACGGCTCTGCACAACAACTTTTCCGGCAGCCTTTTCGCCACCAATTTTGTCGCCTGTGCCTGCTTTATCCTCTTTGTCTTTTTAATTTTTTACCTTGTCACCGGCCACAAACTGCTCTCCGCAGCAGCTGGTCTTCTGGCGCCCAAGATCCTCAGCAGTCGGCTGCTTGCCCTGCTTCCCATTGTCGGAGGATACGCGGAGACCTATCTCAATCTGCTGGCAAAACCGGGGAACTCCTTCCGGATCGCGCGTCTGTTCCTGCCGGTTTTGTACTGCCTTTTACTCCTGTTTTTCCTCTGGCATCGGCAAAGAAAAGGAGGTTTTGTCCCCCTCCGGGCAATGCTGCGCAGCGGCCGCGTCTGCGCCGCTGTCGGCTTTTTCCTCGGGATGGGGATCGTCTGGAGCAATGACTTCGGATTCGCCTGCATCGGCAGCGCCGTGCTGGTCCTGCTGATTCTCTCGATTGCGGACACCGCACAGGGAGTGCTCCCTTTGCGCCGTTCCTTTTCCCGGTTTCTCTTCTTTCTTCCAGCGCTGGCCGGCGGCGGCCTTGTCTCGATTCTTCTGGTCACCCGGTTTGGCGGCGGGTATTTCCGGTTTACGCAGGGTGTATCCCAGTGGCAGTACTGGTATTACAATCTTTGGTCAGACAGCAAAATTTACAGCCTGCCGGAATTTTTCAGCCGGATCTCCCCTCATACGGCAGTCAATCTGCTTGTGTATCTTGCTGCCATGGGCTTTGCTCTCTTTCTGCTCTGCCGCAAAAAGGAGAATGATCGTCTGATTCTGCTGGTCTTTTTGCTCACATCCATCTTCGCCGTCCAGTTTTTGTATCTGGTCGCCTGCGGCGGGGACAATTTTCAGGAGGGCAGTTACTGCGCAATCATGCTGTTGCTATGCGCTCTTGCCTGTAAGGGCCTTCTTCTGCTCGCCGGCCAGATCAAACTGCTCGGGCTGGCACGCGCCGGCGCAGGGTTCCTCGCCTGTGGAGTCTCTTTGCTCTGCCTTGTACAGGGCATCTCCCTTTTGCGGCAAAATGC
>CALXIJ010000137.1 GCA_944388335.1 uncultured Pygmaiobacter sp. | reverse complement strand
ACATTGCTGACCGTTTGGCTCTCAACGGTGCCGGTCGCGGAGATGGCGTCCGTCAGGCTGGTGCGCTGCAGGGTGGTGGTGCGGACCAGCGCCGCGCCGTCTGCCGCAGCGGACGGATGACGGGCGGAAAAAAGCGTGCGGCCGAGCAGGGCGCCGCAGAGGAGAAGGGCAATCACCGCGCAGATGCTGATCCGGCGGTGACGGCGAATCCAGCCGCAAAGCCCTGCGGCCCATTTGGAAAGACAGCTGCTCAAACGTCGCAGTACCCTACGGAACCGCCCTCCTTTTTGTTCTTCTTGACTCATCTTGGTTCCCCCTCTTTTTTTCGTGACAAAATGGATGAAAATGGAAAGCATCACCTATTCTAGAGCGGGAATGTGTGTATCAGCGCAAAAAAATGTGACAGATTTGGAAAAACGGTGTGGGAAGAGGGGCGCAGTGCCGCGGCCGCTTGTTTTGAAATTTTCTCCTGATTGCACAAAAGTCAGCAAAAAAATTATGCGAAGGATCTAAATTTTGGAACGATCGGCGGGCCTCTGATATGGGAGGCGAGAGGGCGCAGAAATCCCTC
This sequence comes from uncultured Pygmaiobacter sp., assembly GCA_944388335.1. Taxonomy (GTDB): domain Bacteria; phylum Bacillota; class Clostridia; order Oscillospirales; family Ruminococcaceae; genus Pygmaiobacter. Next base: position 23,314 of record CALXIJ010000137.1, on the reverse strand, counting down.
AAAAGAGCACACAGGCAGCGGATGGGATGACTTGCATCGGACAAAGGATTTGTGTATAATAAATTAGTTACAGTGGGAAACGGGCCTTTAGCTCAGCTGGTCAGAGCACTCGGCTCATAACCGATCGGTCCCGGGTTCGAATCCCTGAAGGCCCACCAAGAAAAAAGCCCAAAAATCGCAGTGTAATGCGTTTTTGGGCTTTTTCTTTTTGATTATTTCGCAGAATTGCAGATCATGCAAATTTAAAAAGAAGAACACGAGATGACAGGTTGGATAAGGGGCATCGGGAGAAAGCTGAAAAGAATTCCCGGATCAAAACCGCAAAGCCGGATCGAGAGACTCATCCGTTCAGAAGGGCCACCGCAACGTCGTTGACATTGGTGCCGGTCGGTCCGGTCCGGATCAGGCCGCCGACCGCGTCCAGCGCGTGATAGGCGTCGTTCTGCCGCAGGACAGAAAAGACGTTTAGCCCCTTTTGCCGCAGCGCCGCCATCGTCTGCCCGTCGACATAGCCGCCGGCGGCATCGGTGGGGCCGTCGGTGCCGTCCGACCCGACGCTGAAAACCGCGGCGCCGCACAGTCCGTCAAGGCCGGGCGCCGCAGCGAGGGCGAGCTCCTGATTGCGCCCGCCCAGACCGCTGCCGGTCAGCTGAACCACCGTCTCCCCGCCGGCGAGAAAAGCACACTTTTGTCCGCTGCCCGCATGGGTCCGCAGGATGCTGGCCAAAAAGCTGCCCGCCTCCCGCGCCTGACAGCAGAGCTGGTCGGTCAGCAGCACCGGCTCATAGCCCAGTGACCGGCAGGCCTTGGCAGCGGCGGCACACAGCTCCCGCACGCTGCCGGTGATCTGGGTGGTGACATTGTCCAGCGCCTTTGGGGTCTCCTGCGCCAGCAGCGCCCGCGCGCGGGCAGAGAGGGAGAGCTGGTATTTGTCGGCGATCGCCTGTGCCTCGGCACAGGTGGAGGAGTCCGGATAGGCCGGTCCGGAGGCGATCATGTCCAGAGGGTCTCCCAGAATATCCGATAACACGATGCTGAACACCCGCGCCGGGGCACAGGCCTGCGCAAAACGGCCCCCTTTGACGGCGGAGAGCCGCTTGCGGATGGTGTTGATCTCGACGATGTCCGCCCCGCAGGCCAGCAGCTGACGGGTGATCCCCTGCAGCTCGCCGCCGTCGATCAGCGGCTGCTCGAAGAGCGCGCTGCCCCCGCCGGAGAGCAGAAAGAGCACGGTGTCCTCCTCGGTGAGGCCGCGCACCAACTCTAGCGCCTTTGCCGTGGCGGCGAAGCTGTTTTCATCCGGGACGGGATGTCCCGCCTCGCAGCAGAGAAGGCCCGGGATCTCTCCCAGAAGGTGGCCGTATTTGGTGATGACGATACCGCCGTCCACCCGGCCGATCGCCTCGACCGCGGCATGGGCCATCTGCCAGGCGGCTTTGCCCGCGGCGACGAGGATCGTCCGCCCGCTGCCGGGGTGAAACGCGTCGAGCGCGCGCTGCACCGCCTTGTCCGGCAGCACGGCGGCGATGCTGGTCTGGATGATTTGGTTTGCCTGTCTGTACAGAGTCTGATCCATAATTTTCCTCCCTCTCCCGGGACCGGTCAGGACACGAAGAGGGATCAGCCGCGGGCTTGGGCCGAGTAAGAGGAAGACATACACGACGGCACAGGCTCCCGCAGCCAAGGCCAAAAGGGCACTCCCGGGAATCTGCTCTTAGTGTACACGAACCGACGGGGACAGGCAAGGAAAAAATGAGATTGCAATCCCAAAGCGTGCCGCCTGCGGGCAGAAGGCGGCGGGGAGTGCGGCACCGGCAGTTTTGAGTGCGGGCAGGGAGAAAGCGGCGGGCTAGGCGGAAAATCAGGGGAAAAGTTTGCTGCGGCGGGCTCTTGACAAGGCGGGGGAAACCGCATATAATGAACAAAAATCAAACCAGCAAACCGACGAACAGGGGTAAGTAGATCCGGCAGCGCGCCTGCCAGAGAGCCGCGGGGGGTGGGACCGCGGCGGCAAACACCGGATGGAATGGACCTGTGAGGGCGGCGCGAACGGCCATCGGCCCAGTAGCGTGCGACGGGGATTCCCGCCCGTTATCAGGGGGAGGCACATGATGGTGTGCGCAGAGTGGGCGCCGCAGGGCGTCAAATTGGGTGGTACCGCAGAAGCAGCTGCTTTTGTCCCAGTAGTGGGATAAGAGCGGCTTTTTTTATTTGCTTTTGGGAGGATGCGCCGGCTGGGCCGGCAGAGGGAGGGGCGAAGATGAGAGACAAATTTGAGGACACCGTCCGCCGGGTGGGAACCGGTGTGGGCAGCAGCAGAAAGCGGCGATGGCGCCCTGGTCTTGGCAGAGAGAAAAGATAACCCAAAATAAGAACAGAGAAGGAGAGCGTGGCCAAGATGACAGATTACAAGGCGAAAGCGATTGCGATGAAGGATGAGATTCTCAAGAACCGGCGCACCCTGCACGGGTATGCCGAGACGGGGTTTGACCTCGAAAAGACCCTTGCACTGGTTGAGCGGGAGCTCAGGAGCTACGGCCTCTCCCCCGAGCGGGTGGGCAAGGCCGGCATCAGCTGCATGATCGGCCAAAAGGAGGGGAAAACCCTGCTGCTGCGCGCGGATATGGATGCGCTGCCGATGACCGAGGAGAGCGGGCTGCCCTTTGCGGCGACCAACGGCAACTGCCATTCCTGCGGGCATGACTGCCACACCGCGATGCTGCTGGCCGCGGCAAAGATGCTCAGCGAGGACGCGCCCCAGCTGAACGGCCGGGTGAAGCTGATGTTCCAGCCGGCGGAGGAAAAGCTGGCGGGCGCCGCAGATATGCTGGCTGCGGGGATTCTGGAGAACCCGAAGGTGGATGCCGCACTGGCGATGCACCTCTTCGTGGGAGGGGGTGAGAGCTGCCGCACCGGGCAGATCGCCTATAAGCGGGGCTGTGTCTCCTTCTCGGGCGACGCGATCCGGATCACGGTGACCGGCAAGAACGCCCACGGCGGCAGCCCGCAGGACGGGGTGGATGCGATCAATATCGCGGCCCACATCGTCATCGCGCTGCAGGAGATCCTCGCGCGGGAGGTCTCCTGTGCGGATCAGGCGGTGGTGCTGGTCGGGATGATCAACGGCGGCAGCAGCTGCAACACCATGTCCGGCAGCTGTGTGATGGAGGCGTCGGTCCGCTCGGATTCCAGAGAGCAGCGGGAGTTCCTCAAGACCAGGGTCAAGGAGATCAGCGAGTCGGTGGCGGCCACCTTCCGCGGCAAGGCCGACGTGGAGTTTGTCTACGGGATGCCCTCCCTCTACAATGAGGAGGGGATGTGCGACGCGATGGGCGGTTATTGCCGGGAGCTGCTGGGCGAGGACGCGGTGACCGAGCTGACCGGGATGTCCGGGTCGGAGGACTTCACCGTTATCGCCGAGCAGGTGCCCTCGGTCTATCTCAATCTGGGCGCGGGCAGCGCGGCACAGGGCCATCTGTGCGGGATGCATCACCCCGGGATGACGGTGGACGAGGATGCGCTGCCGGTCGGCGCGGCGGTGTACGCCTACTGCGCGGCGCGGTATCTCGAGGAGCATTGAGCGAGATCTGAAAAACAAAAAAGAGGGGGCGGTGCAGATGCACCGCCCCCTCTTTCTCCATTTCGTTGACCGCAAAGCGGCGCTGTGTGCTCTGTGAGGGTCACAGAAGAGTCTGCAACAGCGGCAGCGCGTGGGCGAAAAAGCGCTGGTACCCGCTGCAGAAATAGTTTTCCCCGACCTCGTGCAGCCCGAGACCCTGCCGGTCCCTCCTGCAGCCGCCCCGGCAGACCCGATACCACCGGCAGCTGCGGCAGTGCTCCAGCCCGCCGAGGGATTCCTGCAAAAAGCCCACCTCTTCCCGCCGGCGGTTGATCTGTTCCATCGTGTCGGTGTTGAGATTGCCCAGCCGGTAGTCATCCAGCATATAAAAATCGCAGGGATAGACGCTGCCGTCCGCCTCCACCACCGTCTGGAGCGAGCAGTGCCCCAGCATCCCGCAGCTCTCGGGCGGGCGGCCGAGCATCAGCGCGGCGAGATTCTCAAAATAGCGGATATAGACGAATTTTCCCGCCCGGCGGTCGGCATACCACTCGTCGAAGAGCCGGATCAAAAAGTCGCCGAAGGCCTGCGGGGTGAGGGAGTACGGGTGGCGCCCGCGCGGCTCCCCCAGCGGGTCCAGACAGGGGATATACTGCTGGTAGAGCAGCCCGTTGCGGGTGTAAAACCGATAGATCCGGCGGATGTTGCGGGCGGTCTGGGCGGTGACGACGGTCAGAAGATTATACTCCACCCCAAACCGGCGCAGCAGCTCCGCCGCGGCGAACACCCGGCCAAAGGTGCCCCTGCCCGCGGCATCCGGCCGCTGCAGGTCGTGCAGCGACTCGTCCCCGTCCAGCGAGAGGCCGACCAGAAAATGATGCGCGGCGAAGAAGGCGGCCCACGCCTCGTCCAGCACAAGGCCGTTGGTCTGGATAAAATAGTGCAGCTGCAGCCCGTCCGGCCGCAGCCGGTCGGCCAGCGCGGTGAATTTTTGGAAGAAGTCCAGCCCGCGCAGCGTCGGCTCGCCCCCCTGAAAGCCAAAGGAGCAGCTGCCGCTGGCAAAGGAGAGACAGCGGCGGATCACCGCCTCCATCGTCTGCTCGCTCATCATCCCGAAGTTTTCGGTCTCGCGGTTGAGGGTCTCATCGACATAAAAGCAGTAGCGGCAGCGCATGTTGCAGCTGCCGGAGGCGGGCTTGATCAAAACGCTCAGAGGGGGCATTAAAACAGCTCCTTTTCAGAGGGATGTCCCGGGAAAAGGCGGATACCCTGCCGGGATAAACACATTATAGGCCCCCCGACGGCGGGAGACAAGCCCCGCAGGGTTCCCTGTGCGTGGAGAAGCCTTTTTGTGGGGAGGGCAGAGGGGCAAATCCCGTCGGGCAAACCGTCTCTGGAAGCGCCTCGCCTCCTCTTTGCGACGGGGCGAAAAAGGCGGGGAAAGGGGAGGGAGGCCGGGCAGAGGCGGCGCCTCAGCGCGGCTCCTCGCCGAGGCGGATCTCGCAGCGCAGCCGCAGCGCCTCCCCCGGCGCGAGGACGCGGCAGCCGCCGGGCAGATTCAGCCCATCCACCGCGCCGCACTGCGGCTCGATGCAGAGCAGCCCCTCCCTGCCGCCGGCGTTGTAGAGGACCCAGTGGTCAAATGCCTCGCTGACGGTGTACCGCAGCCGGTCCCCGATCCGGGCGGTGTGGCCCGCGGCGCGGTAGTAGCCCGAGAGCCGCCGCCCGCGGCTGACCGCGCGGGTGGGAAAATCGAGCTCCTCTCCCCTCAGCAGCAGATACCGCCCGGTGGGCAGAAAATCACTATCCCGCTCCATCACGGCCGATACCGGCACCGAGAACCACGCGGGCTCTGCAAAGGTGGTGTGCAGCCCGAAGGTGAAGGGCATCCGGCGGCACCCGGTGTTCTCGATCCGGTAGAGGGAGCACTCCCCCTCCTCAGAGAGCCGGTAGGACACCGTCAGCCGGAACGGGAAGGGGTAGACTTCACCTCGGTTTTCATAGGACAGCGTGACCGCATCCTCCTGACGGCACTCCACCGAAAAGCGCTGCCGATGGACAAAACCGTGCAGGTGGCAGCCGTGCGCCGGCTCGTTGACCGGCAGGGAAAAGCGCTCCCCCTCGAAGGAAAAGGCGCCGCCCCGGGTGCGGTTTGCCGGCAGCAGGATCGGGCTGCCGAAGACGAAGGGATCCTGTGCGAGCGCGGCGGGATCGGTCAGCGGGCGCAGGACGGGCTTCCCGTCGAGATCCAGCCGGACAAGGTTGCCGCCGAGCGCAGGGGCGACGGCGGCGCGCCAGCGGCCGCGGGAGAGAAAAAGAAGATCGGTCATAAAAATCACCTCGCAGAAGAGAGAGCAGGGAAAAGAGGAAAAGCGGCGCGGAGAGGGATCTTTGCCTGCCGCCGGAGAAAACAGGATCCGGCTCCCCGCGCCCAAAAAGGCGCAGGGAGCCGGTGAAAAAGGGGAGAGAGCGGATAAAAAAGCGGGCGGAGAGCCGCGGGGCGCCGCCCGGGAAGATCGGGGCGATGCGCCGCGATGAAAAAATACATGAGTTTTCAATACCATCGCCCGGAGGGATGCCGGGGCCCAGTCAGAAATCGGTCCAGCCCTCGGCCAGCAGATCTGCGAAGAGCCCGCAGAACAACTGGTCGCTGTTGAGATGGGCGCTCTCGGCCAGCTGGGCCGCGGCGGCCTGTGTCCTGCCCGCAAAGAGCTCCGCCAGCGCGCAGAGGTAGAGGTATTGGGCGCGCCGCTGGGCGGCGGGATCGTCGACGAAGGAGAGGAAGAAGGGGGTGGTGGCAAAGAAGCCGGGATCGGTCTTGCCCAGCGCAGCGCGCCAGCCGCGCAGCGCATCCCCCATCATCCGGCAGCCGCGCTGCTCCTCTCCGAGGGCGTGGGCAGCCATTGCCTGATACCAGGGCAGTTCCGGCAGATGCATATTGCTGAAGAACTCAACCGGGATCTGCAGGATCTCCCGCCGGATGGCGTCGGCCTCCTCCCGCCGGCCCAGCCGGTCGAGGCAGGCGGCGATCCGGTGGCGGTAGGGAACGTATTTGCAGCGGTTCCAGATTCCCGCGCCGAGGTGTTCGGGCAGGGTCAGCGCCTCGGTAAAGCAGTCCAGCGCGGCGGCGTAGTCGCCCTGCTGCATCCGGGCGATGCCCCGCTGGTAATGCGCGAACATATACTGATCGGCGATGGCGTGCTCTCCGCCCTCGCAGGGGATGAAGTCGTGGACGGCCAGCGTCTTGAGGGCGGCCTCGGGCTGCCGGGCCTGATTGTAGGCCTTGGCCAGCTCGACAAAGAGGTCGTCCCGGGTGATGAGCGCCGCGTTTGCCTGCATCAGCTCCAGCTTTTCCTGCGGGGGACAGCTGAGCTTATCCATCAGGATCACCGTCTCATACAGCAGCTGGGCACAGGGACGCAGCGCGAGGGCGCGCAGCATCAGCTCCAGCGCTTCCTTGCCCTGTCCCTGATGGCTGAACCGCGCGACGGCGAGACAGCGGCAGGCGGCGGCGTCTTCCGGCTGGCGGCGGACAGCTTCCTCAAAGAGGGCGGCTCCCTCCTCATAATGCCGCTTGTCGTAGAGCAGGCAGCCCAGCAGGAACCCTGCCCGCACCGAGCCGCGGGCGTGTGCGAACCGCAGTGCCTGCGCCTCCAGCGGGCGGACGGGATAGCTCTCCCCGAGCGGGGCGGACTCGGCGGCGGCGAGCGCCGCGTCGGGCGAAAGGCCCGCCTTTTCCGAGAAATAGGCCGTCAGATACCACGGCATCGCCCCCATAAACTCCGGGCGCCAGCGCGACAGCCCCTCGAGCAGCGAGAGGATCTGTCCGGTCTGGCCCATCGCGTCGAAATCCTCGCACAGGTCCAGCACCGACTGGGCGGGGTCGCTGGACAGCGGCGCAAAGAAGGCCTCCGGGGTCCGGGAGAGCCAGAGGATCAGCAGGTTGTGTGGATCCCGCGCGAGGGCGCGCGCCGCGGTGCGCGCGCCCTCCTCCTCGAGGCCCAGCGCGCACTGGGCCAGCAGCAGGACCGCCGGGGCGAGCGGGTGGTCGGCATCCCGGTCCAGCGCCCGCTGCGCGTGGTCGGCGGCGGCTTTCGGGTCGCCGCGGCGCAGGTCGATGCAGCCAAGACGCGCCATCGCGCGGGGGACGCTGTCCCCGCTCCAGCTCGCCTTGTAATAGAAGTCATAGGCGCGGTCGATCTCTCCCAGCGCCTCGAGGATCCGGGCGAAGAGGTAGTAGGGGCCGCCCTCCTCCAGCCGCTCGTTGAAGCGGGTCAGCTGGGCGAGAGCCCGCTCGGCGTACCGCTTGGCCTGCTGGGGGTGCAGCATCCGCAGGCTGTACTCCGCCATCCCCAGCAGCGAGGGGACATGGTCGGGATCCCGCTCGAGCGCTTTGCACCAGTAGGCGTCGGGCATGACCGCGGGGTCGCGGTACTGGTCCCGGTGAACCCCTGCGCGGTAGAGCGCGTCGGCGGAGGAGAGCTCCTCGGGCAGCGGCAGCGGGTCCTTGACCGGCGGGATGGCCAGCGGGTCGTTGTCCTGCTGGGCATACCGCAGGATCTGCGCGCCGTCTGGCCCGGTGAGGGTGACGGTCAGATGCCCCTGCGGGCGCTGCCAGTCGATCAGGACCGGCGAAGCGGCCGACAGCTCCAGCTCGGCGGCAAAGACGGGTTCTCCCTGTGCGAAAATCTGCAGCGCGCACCGGCCCAGATCCCGTGTCGCCGGCAGGGACAGCCGGGTTTCCCCCAGCGCCAGCGCGCAGTCCAGATTGGCGAAGTCCGGGGTACCGATCCGGCTGATCGGGTACCAGTACTGGGAGAAGGTCTTGGTCTCGTAGGGCTCAAGCCAGGAGAAGTTGGGCTGGTTATCGGTGTAGACACCGGCCATCAGCTCGGCATACTGGCCGTCGGTGTCGGTCAGCGCCCGCTCCCACGAGCGGGAGAGCTGGTTGTACCCCCAGGTGAAGAGCTTTTTGCCCGGGGAGATGTGGTGGTCGGCGATATGTACCACCCCGCACTGCTTGCCGTGGTCGTAGCCGCCGAAGAAGTCATACTTCGAGGCGCAGGCAAAATAGGAGGTGGCGTCGGTGGTGTTCTTGTGCCAGGAGATGTCCCGCGGCTGGGTCATGTCGATCCCGTTGAAGCTGCCGCCGCCGGCGACGGGATAGGAGATCCGGGAGTCCAGATAGTGGAAGCTGACATAGTTCACATCCGGCGGGAAGAAGATCTGGTAGGAGGGGTTGACCGGCACGGCGGCGTTTTCCCACCAGAGGAAGGAATGGCGCGCCGGGGTGCGGTTGCAAAGCCGCACCCGGGTCTCGAGATAGGCGGCGTCGGGCCGCAGCAGGATCCCGACAAGACTCTTCATCCGGTCGGTGGGCTCATGCTCCGAGAGCCAGCAGACGACCGAGCCGTCGGGCAGCTGCTCGGTGGAAAAATCGCAGGGCATGAAGCCGGAAGCCCGGTGGTGATAGGGCCAGTTGAACTCCACCCCGCCGCTGATCCAGGCCCCCAGCGCGCCGATCAGCGCCGGCTTGATGACATGCTGGCGGTAGAAGAAGTCGTACCCGGTGGTCTTGTCCCGCGCGGCGAAGATCCGCCCGCCGATCTCGGGCAGGACGATCACCTCGAGAAAGTCATTTTCCAGACAGACGGCGGTATAGCTGCGCGGTTCGGTGTGGGAGTGGTCCAGCTCCACCGACGCCCGGTTGGGATAGGGACGGCCGGAGGAGCGCTGGTGAACCCGGTTCTCCGCAAAGAAGGGCAGTTCCTCTTTGGGAGGCATGGGGTAGGAGGGAATCGTGATCGTTTCGGTGCGGATCTGTGCAGTGCGCATGACAGTCGACCTCCGTTTGAGATTTGCCCCCCGCAGCGCGGGCGGACAGGTTCTAACCTCATCATAGAGGATTTTGCCCCTCGGAAAAAGACAAAAAATCCGCAGAAAAAAACCGGGATTTTAGCCGGATCTCCCAAAAGGCCGCCGCCGGGAGAAAAGGGCGAAGCGCGGGGCGCATCGCCGGCGGAACGCGCGCCTTTGCGAAGAGAAGGCGCAAAGATCGAAGGCGATGGGAACACCATTTCCGGTGGGCGGAACGCGCGCCTTTGCGAAGAGAAGGCGGGCTTTTCGGAAAAAAATCGGCTGCCGCCGAACGGAGAGATGTGGTAAAATAAAAAATACAGCGAGGGGAGGGAAGAAAATGCTCTATCTGATGCAGGAGGAGGGGTTTGTGCAGTTCCCCTGGTGCCAGCGCACCCTGCGCGGGCTCTGGGACGAGGTGCGCAGAAAGCGGATCTCGCTCACCGTGATCGACCGGATCGAGCAGATCCCGCAGGAGGACCGTCAGGCGGGGGTGCTGCTGCTGGGCGCGTCGGGGGAGTGGATTGAGCGGCAGGCGGACCGCGCGATGGCGCAGGGCGCTCACCCGATCCTGTTGACCAACCGGATGCAGGAACCGCAGCACGGCTCCTACAGCGCGGTGATGATGGATATCGGGGACTCGATGCGGCTGGCGGTGCGGTATCTGCAGAAGCTGGGCTGCCGGCACCTGGCGCTCTACGGCTGCAATCCCTACGCCTCCTCCGACCCCTGGCGGGAAAAGGTCTTTCTGGCGCTGACGGGGCAGGATGGGGCGGTCTTTCACAACAGGAATTCGCTGCGGAGCGCATTCGACCAGTTCTGGCCCCGGCGGGAGTCCTTTGACGGGGTGATCTGCGCCAGCGACTACGCCGCCTTTTCGCTGGTGCGGCATCTGCGGGAGCAGGATCCCCGGCGGCTGGAGCAGCTCGCGATCATCGGCTACGGCAATATGCTGCTCGCCCAGCGGTCCGACCCGTCGATCACCTCGATCTCGGACGACTATGAGCATTTCGGCAAGGCGGCGCTCTCGATCTACCAGCTCGTCGCAAAGGAGCCGACGATGTCGGCGGTGCGGATCCTGCTGCACAGCCGGCTGCATGTGCGCAAGACCACCGGATTTGTCCCCTTTGATCCGGGTAGCGCCGAGACGGAGCAGGAGATTCCGCCCGCGGCGGAGAACCCCTTCTTCGCCGACCGGGAGGTGCAGGATCTCGCGCGGGTGGAGACGCTGCTGCAGCAGATGGACGAGGTGGATCTCGAGCTGCTGCGCCGGCTGATGGAGGGGCGCACCAATGCGGAGATCGCACAGCTGTGCTACCTCTCCGAGACGGCGCTCAAATACCGGCTGCGGAAGATGGAAAAGGTCTGCGGCGTCTGCGGCAGAGAGGCGCTGGCCGCCTTTCTGGACGGATTTTTCGAGAAGGAATGAGCGGGAATCTTCCGGCCGCCGTCCGGGCATCGCCGGCGGGAGCGGGGGAAGAGCCCGCAAACATGGACAGGAGAAAAGGGACCGGAATGGCATAAATGCCATTCCGGTCCCTTTTTTAGGAAAAAACGCCAAAGACAGTCGGATGCAAAGCCTTTCAAAGAGGCGGTCAGACGGTCGGCTCGATCTGCCAGAACGCGTAGATCCTGAAGTTGTGCGGATCCTTTTCGGCTGCCTGCCGGATCGCAGCCCGCGCCTCCTGCCGGCGGCCCAGCCCGAGCAGCGCGTAGCCGCGCAGGATCAGCCCGCCCACGAGGTTCTGCTTTTCGATGTCGTACTCAAACGGCATCGGGGAGGGAGAGCCGACCCCGTAATAGCTGCGCAGGTCCTTGTTTTGGATCATCCCGTCCGCGGTCGCAAGCATCTCCTCCAGAACCTGCTGCGCCTGCGTGAACCGCATCAGCCGCTGCAGCGCCAGCGCGCGGAAGAGGGAGAGCTCCGAGACGGCGGCCTTGTAGACGGCGGCCTCCTCAAAGGCGGCTCTGGCCTCGGCGGCGGCGCCCTCCTCCTCGAGCAGCCGGCCCAGATAGTAATAGATGTGCGCCTCCTGATTGAAGAAGGTCTTGGCCTCGCCGTAGCTCTTGGGCATATTGACCCCGTCGAGATAGGCCTGCTTTGCCGCGGCCTTGTCCCCCGCGGCGGCCAGGGCGTTGCCGTAGAGGGTGTACATCCAGGCGTGCTGTTTGGTCAGATTGCCCTCGCCGCCCTCATAGATATGGAAGTGGCGCCGTTTTGCCGCGGCGATCGCGTCGGCATAGTCCCCCTGCAGGCAGAGCAGGACAATCCGGTCGAGGTAGCAGTCATCCCGCGCGTCGAGCAGGTCGGGATATCTGTCATAGACGGCCAGCCGCTCGGCGGGGGAAACATCGGTGTTCTTGAGCAGCTGCTGGTACTCGAAGAGCAGCCGCGGGTCGCGGCGGTGCGCCAGTGCCCGCTCGAGGCAGAGCCGCGCACCGGCGGCGTCTTTCCGGCGGTCGAAATAGCCCAGCGCGAGGCAGCGCAGCGCCTTGGCGTGGTCGGGATCCCGGGCAATGCAGTCCTCCCAGCAGCCGATGGCCTCCTCATAGCGGAACCGGTCGTAGAACAGGCAGCCCAGATAGTAGCAGGCGTTTGCGTCGGCGGGGTTTGCGTTTGCGGCAAACCGCAGTACCGCGATGTCCTCCAGCCGAGAGGGGAAGCACAGGCCGGTGTCGAGCGCCGCGGCCTTTTTGAGCGCATCGGTGGGATCCTCTCCTGCGAGATGATAGCAGAAACCGCGGTAGTAGGAGACCAGCGGGTAATCCGGATCGGCGAGATCCAACACCCGCAGCGCGTCCTGCGTGAGGCCGGCCTCGAGGTAGTCGCAGACGACATCGAGAAAGTTCTCCGCCTTCTGGCCGAAGATCGAGCGGATCTCCTTCTCCCCCTCTCCGGTGAGGGCGAGCAGCTCAAAGCGGGCCCACAGGTCGAGCGGGTCCCGCTCGGCAGCGGCCCGCGCCGCAGCGAGCGCCTCCTCGCCGCGGCCCATCCGGCGCAGGATCGCGCAGCGCAGGTGGATCGCGCGCTCATGCCCGGCGTTGAGACCCAGCGAGATCTCGAGCTTTTCCAGCGCGTCGGCATACCGGCCGAAGCGGCAGTCGATCGCTGCCAGCTGGTAGTGGGCCGCGCTGCGGTGGGCGTAGTTCCAGCCGGCCCGCACCAGCGGGTCATAGGCCTCCTCCCAGCGGCCGAGGTAGCACAGCGCCAGCCCCTTGAGATAGAGGGACTCGGTGTCGGTGGGGTGCTGGTTGCGGCTGGTCAGCCGCTGGATGGCCTTGTCGCAGTAGGCGATGCAATCCTCAAAGCTGCCGTCCCGCAGCGCGAGGCGGCCCATCGCGGTGTTGCACCGTACATCCCCCGGATCCCGGCGCAGCCCCTCGCGGTAGTAGTCCCGCGGGTCGTAGTTGTGCTGCTTGTACTGTTCCAGATGATAGCCGTTGAGATAGAGCTCCTCCACCGTCTCGTACTCGCAGGGGCGGCGCACCGGCTCGCGCACCTCGATCGGCTTGCGCTGGCCGCGGCGCACCGGCCGGTAGGAGACCAGCGCTTTGCCCTCAGCCGAGAACAGCGAGGCGGTGACCTCCTCAAACGGGCATCCCGCGAGCGGCGCGGTGGCGGTAAAGACCGCGTCGGGCGCGAGATCCCGCACCTCCTCGAACAGTACCTTGTCCCCGGCGGTGACGAGGATGCGGCAGCCGGGGAAGACGCCGGTGACCTGGAATCCGAAAAAGACCTCTTCGCCCCGCTGCTCGAGGTTCATTGCGGCGTCGATGGTGGCGTTCTTGACATCCCCGATCGGCCCGATGGGATACCAGAACTGCTCAAACTCCCGGCTCTCATAGGGGGCCAGCCAGGTGAAGTCGGGCTGGTTGTCGGTGTAGACGCCGGTCATCAGCTCGATGTAGGGCCCGTTGGTGTCGGTGAGGTTTGCGCACCACATCTCCCCGAACTCCCCGTGTCCCCAGGTCCACATCTTCTTGCCCGGCGCGATGTGATGGTCTGCGACTGTGACGATGCCGCGGCCGATCCCGCCGTCGTAGCCGGCGACGAAGTCCATGTCCGACTGCCCCTGACTGACGAGGAAGGAGGAGGGGACGATGACCGAGTCGTAGCGGGACAGGTCGGTCCCCTCGCCGTAGTCGAAGGGGCGGGCGGTGTGGTAGACCCCCTTTGCGATCGGCCAGGAGAGGACCGCCCGGCGGTCATGGTCGTTGACCCACTCGACGTCGGGGGGGAAGATGGTGCGGTAGTTCTCGTTCACCGGCACCGCGAGGTTGGCCCACCACATGAAGATCTGGGGCAGGGCGGTGCGGTTGTAAAGGCGCACCTTGGCGCGCAGATAGCTGCGGCCGGGATCCACCGTGATGCCGGCCATCCCCTTCATCCGGTAGAAGGGATCCACCTCGCCGGTCCAGACGGTCTTTCCCCCGTCGGGGTTCTCCTGCACCGTTGCCTCGAGGGGCAGATAGGTGGTCGGGCGGTGGTGCTGGGGCCAGTTGAACTCGATTCCGCCCGAGATCCAGGGCCCGGCCAGACCGACCAGTGCCGGTTTGACCACCTCGTTGTGGTAGATGAAGTCGTAGCGGCCGACCTTGTCATATCCCCGCAGCACCTTGCCGCCGAAGGCGGGCAGCACCTCGGCAAGGAGATACTCGTTTTCCAGCGTGTAGACCTCGTATTCCTGATCGACGCGGGTGTCGGTGATCCCGTCGGCATAGGGCAGCGGGTAGACCCGGCCGGAGGCGCCCTGATAGGGGCGCTTCTCAAAGAACATCGGCAGCTCGATGGGGGGCTTTGGCGGATAGGTCGGAATTGTCTTGCGGCACAGCGCCGCGCGGACCGTCTCACTCATGGAGAAAACTCCTTTCTGCTCTGCTCTGCCGCGCGCTTTCCGGCGCGGCTGGTTCCGCTTTTATTCTATGGGAGCGCACCGATCTGGACAAGGCGAAAAAAGAGCGCAAAAAATAGAAAAAGTTTATACTTTTACCCCAAAGGGGGCAGCCGCTTTTTGCCGGGGGAATTTTCATGTATAATAAAAAAATAGAAGGAAGAAAACGTCGGCGGGCGCCCTTGCCCCGTCAGAGGAAAATGGCGCCCCGAAGGATGGGGCGCCGGAGGAGTACAGGATGATTTTGATTATGGTTGAGGAGGGGTATGAGGACAGCATCTGGTGCCTCAATCTCCTGGAGGGGCTCTCCAGCCGGCTGCGGTACAAGCGACTCCCATTTCGGCAGATCCGGGGACTTGAAGAGGTGCAGCGGGCCGACCGGTACCTCTATTTGATTGGTTCGAACAACCTCTGGCTGGAGGAGGCGGTGCGGGCGAGCAACGCCGCGGGGGTTTACCCGATCCTGCTGTGCAATCAGGCAGATCACGCGTTTGATGCGGATTACAGCACCGTGTGTCTGGATGTGGTCAACTCGATGCGGCGGCTGGTGGAGCTGCTGGAGCGGCAGGGGCACCGCCGTATTGCCCTCTATGGGGTCAATCCGCAGTCGGTCTCGGACGAGGGGAGGGAAAAGGGGTACCTCACCGCCCGGCGGCACAACGCCGATACCCGGGGCAAAAACGATATCTTCTTCAATACCGGGTCGCTGGAGAACTGCTTTGAGGTTTTTTTTCGCCGCCGGGCGGAGTACGACGCGGTGGTCTGCGTCAATGAGTTCGCGGCGGTCTCGCTGGCCCGGAGGATGCGCCAGCGGGATCCTGAGAGGATCAGAAAGATGCCAATCGTCAGCTGCGCCGACGGCTGGCTGTCCCGGTTTTATCAGGACTGCATCCTCTCGGTCAGGGGAAATTTCGACGCCCGCGCCAAGGCGGCGGTCGATTTAGTGGAGAATCTCAAAAAGAATCCCGAGCTCTCCCATGTCATCATGACCGTCCGGTGGGATTTCAGCATGCTGGAGGGGACAAAGCAGCGCAGGGAGCCACAGCCGCGGCGGGTGCCCGTCCGGCAGCTGCCCCGGATTCAGGACGCCTTTTATGAGGATCCCGAGCTGGGGGAGATGATGCTGGTCGAGCGGCTTTTGCGGGAGAGCGGCAAGACCGACCGCAGGCTGCTGTGGCGGCTGCTCAATGGGGACTCCTACGCACAGATCTCGGAGAGCTGCTTTCTGACCGAGAGCGCGATCAAATACCGCATCCGCAAGATGGTGGAGCTGTGCCGGGTGAGCGGGCGCGCCCAGCTGACGGCACTGCTCAAAAAGTATCTGCCGCAGGGGCTTTCCGCTGAGGGGGCGCTGGATCCAGACAAGGAGGACGGCGCCGGCCGCGGGGCAGAATAACGGAGCAAAGGAGGGGGAGAGATGGTCCCGATTTTAGTGGAGCCGGCCTATTCCAACAGCGTCTGGTGCGTCAGCCTGCTGGAGGGACTGACCGGCGAATTCAAACAAAAGCGGATCCCTTTTTGCCGGATCAATGCACTGGAGGAGGTGCCGCCCGGGGAGCAGTACCTCTATCTGATCGGCTCGGATGCGGAATGGGTCAAAGCGGCGCTGACCGCCTGCAACCGGTTCGGGATCTATCCGATTCTGCTGTGCAACCAGTCCTACCACACCTTCGACGCCGACTACAGCGCGGTGTGCAGCGATGTGGTGAACTCCACCCGCCGTCTGGTGGAGCTGCTGCATCAGCGGGGCTGCCGCAGGATCGCACTGTATGGGGTGAACCCGAAATCCGTCTCGGACGAGAGCCGCAAGGAGAGCTATCTCACCGCGCTGCAGGGGGCGGCGGGGGAGCGGGACGTCTTTTACAACAGCGGTTCGCTGGAAAATTGTTTTGGGTCGTTCTGCCCGCATCTTGACGACTACGACGCAGTGATCTGCGCCAATGATTTCGCGGCGATCTCACTGGTGCGCCGGCTGGGGCAGAGCCACCCCGAGCAGCTGGACCGGCTGGCGGTGGCGGGGTGTGCGGATACCCGGCTGACCCAGCTGTACGGCGCGCAGATCCTGTCGGTGCGGGTGAACTTTGCGGAGTACGGCCGCGCGGCGGTGATGCTGATGGAGGCGCTGCGCAAGAACCCCTACCTCTCCCATGTGGTGATGATGATCCGCTGGGATGTCGACGCAAAGCAGGAGCCCGCCCGCGCATCCAGCGCGCCGGGGCGGCCTTCGCTGCCGCAGAGCGCACTGCCCGCGGCGCAGGACGTCTTTTATGACGATCAGGAACTGACCGAGATGATGCTGCTGGAAAAGCTGCTCAGCGAGGCGGAGGATCTGGACCGCCGGATCATCGGTCTGCTGCTGGAGGGGGCGGCCTATGAGCGGATCTCGGAGGAGTGCTTTTTGACCGAGAGCGCCATCAAGTACCGGGTCAAGAAGATGGTCAAGATCTGCCATGTCAAGGGCCGGGCGGAGCTGACCGGCCTGCTGCGCCGCTATCTGCCGCCGCGGCCTGCCGGGGATTAGAAAAAGGGAGAAATCAACTAAAAAAAGACAAAATTTCCGTATCAAAAGAGGGGTATCAAATTTTTGTGTAAAAATTTACAGAAAAAATAGACTTTTTTGAAAGAAAGTTATCAGTTATCATAAAAATAGACGCAATGCCGCTATCCAAGTCATCCGAGATCAAAAGACAGACACAAAAAGCAAAGAGATCGGCAAGGGAGAAAAACATGGGAAACGTTATTGAATTCCGCAACATAACGAAGTACTTTCCCGGCGTGAAGGCTCTGGACAACATCAGCTTCACCGCGAATGGGGGCGAAGTGCTCGCCCTGATGGGAGAAAATGGCGCGGGCAAGTCCACCCTGCTCAAGATCCTCAACGGGGATTACCAGCAGGACGACGGCGAATATCTGGTCAACGGCCAGCCCTGCCACTTCAACAATCCGCGGGAGGCGGTTGCCGCCGGGATCGGCGTGATCTACCAGGAGCGGCAGATCATGTTGGAGCTGACGGTGGGTGAGAACATTTTTCTGGGCAGGCTGCCCACCGGATTCTTGGGCCACATCAAAATGAATGAGGTCCATGAGCGAGCCCAGAAGATCATCGATGAGTTCGGGCTGAATATGCGCTCGACCGACAAGGTCAAGGACCTGAGCGTCGCCTATCAGCAGATGGTTGAGATCATGAAGGCGTACAGCAGGGAAAACCTCAAGATGATCGCCTTTGACGAGCCGACCGCCAGCTTGAGCGACGCGGAGATCGAGAGCCTGTTCCGGATCATCCGCAAGCTGCGGGATGAGGGCAAGGTCATCATCTACGTCTCGCACCGGATGGCCGAGATCCGGGAGATCGCCGACCGGGTCGCCATCTTCAAGGACGGGTGCTTTGTGGGCGAGTCCCCTATCGACCAGATCACCGACAAACAGCTGATCGAAAAGATGGTCGGCCGGGATCTGGGAGATGTCTTTGCGGCATTGGACAAGGACAAAAAGATCGGCGATGTGGTGCTGGAGGTGCGGCACCTGCAGTCCCCCTATCTGAAGGACGCGTCCTTCACCGTGCGCGCGGGCGAGGTGGTCGGTTTCTCGGGACTGGTCGGCGCGGGCCGCACCGAGGTGGTCCGGGCGCTCACCGGGGCGGATCCCCGCACCGGCGGCGAGGTGCTGCTCAACGGCAAGCCGCTGGTCTGCAAATCGCCGCATGACGCGATCAAAAACGGCGTCGTCATGGTGTCGGAGGACCGCAAGCTGGAGGGCATCATCCCCCGCATGAGCGTGGGGCGCAACATTGCGGTCGGCAGTCTGGACCGGCTGGCGAACCGGTTTGGCGTGATCGACAAGAAGAAGGAGATCCAGCTGGGAGCCGATGGCAAAAAGGAGTTCAACATCAAGACCCCGAGTCTGGAAAAACCGATTGTCGAGCTGTCGGGCGGCAACCAGCAGAAAGCGATCGTCGCGCGATGGCTGCTCACCAATCCACAGGTGCTGATTCTGGATGAGCCGACCAAGGGCATCGACGTGGGAGCAAAATCAGAGTTTTACAACCTGATCTGCGAATTTGCAAAGCAGGGGATCGCGATTATCCTGATCTCCTCCGAACTGCCGGAGGTCATCGGCCTGTCCGATCGGATCATCGTGATGCGGAGCAGACGGATTGTGGGAGAGATCCCCGCCTGCGATGCGACCGAGGAAAAACTGCTCACCATGGCTATGATGGAGGAACACGTTCATGGATAAGAAAAAGATTAGACTGCCGCTTTCCGGCAACCAGCTGGTGCTGATTCTGGCGCTGATCGGGGTTACCGTGGTGTTCTCGCTGCTCAACCCCAACTACTTTACATACACCAACCTGATCAATGTGCTGGTCTCGTCCACCAACATCGGCCTGACGGCGATCGGCATCACCTTCTTGATTATGACCGGCGGCAACGATCTGTCGGCCGGCTCGGTGGCAGCGTTCGCCGGCGTCTTCGTCGCCTGGTCCCTCAAGTCCACCGGACTGCCCTGGCCGCTGCTGTGCCTGGCGGCGATCGCGCTCTCGGCCCTCGCGGGCCTGCTCAACGCCCTGATGGTCACCAAGCTCAACATCGTCCCCTTCATCGCGACGCTGGCCAGCCAGTCGGTCTGGCGCGGCTTTGCCTACCTGCTGTGTGACGGCAAGCCGGTCTCGGTGGCGGACAAGAGCTTCATGGAATTCGGCAAGGGCCGCCTTGGCGGGGACAACGGCATCCCCTACCCGGTCATCATGACCATCATCCTGTTCGTCATCTTCGGGTACATTCTGGCCAAGACCAAATTCGGCCGCAGCATCTTCGCCATCGGCGGCAATGCCGAGGCGGCGCGGCTGGCCGGCATCAACGCCAACCGGGTCAAGACCCTGTGCTACATTATGACCTCGATGTTCGCGGCACTGGCCGGCATCATTCTGGCCGCCCGGATGAACTCCGGCCAGCCGGCGGCAAACCCCAACCTGCACTTTGACGCGATCACCGCGGCAAACCTCGGCGGCGTCTCGATGGTCGGCGGCGTCGGTTCGATCCCCAGCGTCGCCCTCGGCGTGCTGCTGGTGCAGGCCTTCAACTCCGGCCTGAATATGGTGGGCGTCTCCTCTTATTGGCAGTATGTCGCCCGCGGTATGCTGCTGTTTGCCTCTCTGGCAATCGACTTCTACCGGCAGCGCTCCCGCACCAAGAAACTGCTGGCGGACAGCATGAAGGCCCTTTGATCGGTCCCTGACATTGGATCCGTCCGCAAAGAGACCTCTTCGCTTTGCGGTAATTTTAGAAAAATGGAGGAAAGAAAAATGAAAAAGTTAGCAGCACTGGTTCTAGCCGGCATCATGGCGCTCAGTCTGGTTGCCTGCGGTGGTTCCGACAGCTCCGCACCCGCTTCGGGCGGCTCCGAGCCGGCCTCTGCGAGCACTGCCGGGGGAGATGTTGAGTCCCTCAACATCTACGGCATCTACAAGTCGGAGTCCACCTACTTCGTCAATGAGGCCGCCTCGATCGAGCAGACCCTGCAGGAGCTGGGCGAGAAGTACGGCTTTGAAGCGACCTGGCACTTCAACAACTGCGATGGCGACCCCGAGAAGTACATGACCCTGATCGATACCGCGATCGCCGATAATGCTGACGCGATCGTCACCTGCATCCCCGACCAGACGATGTCCCAGTCCGTTGTGGATAAGTGCAACGAGGCAGGCGTTCCCATCATCGCGGTGGACGACGGCCTGATCGACACCGAGGGCAACAAGATTGCGCCCTGGTTCGGCATTGACGCCTACAACATCGGCTACACCGCCGGCGAGTGGATGGCAGACTATGCGACCGAGAACAACCTGCTGGAAGATCCTGAAGTCGGCCTGCTCTATATGACGATGGAGACCGTCTCCTCCTGCGTGCCCCGTACCGAGGGCGAGCAGGACGCCTGGGCCGACAAGGTCGGCGACGCGCTGAGCGACCGCACCTACTATGCCGACTATGTCAGCATGTCTGAGGAGGCCTACAACAGCGCTTCCGCCGTCATCACCGCGCATCCCGAGATCACCAAGTGGCTGGTCATGACCCCGTCCGAGAACGGCGTGCTGGGCTGCGGCGCGGTTCTGGAGGAGCAGGGCCTTGCGGAGAACAGCTGCATCATCGCGCTGGGCGCCGACGAGATGGCCAACCAGTGGGCGGACGGCAACTACTCGGTCTGCCGCGCTTCGGCTTACTTCTCCGGCAAGGTCGTCGGCCGTGAGGCCATTACCGCCGTGGTGGAGTATCTGGTCAACGGCACCGAGATCCCCATGGAGTATGCGACCCCCGCTGTTATCGTCACTCCCGACGATTATCAGGATAAGGTCCTGTAAGTTTGCGAAAAAAGAGAACAATCGGGAGGCTCTCCCGATTGTTCTTTTTTTGTAAAAGACTCCCGAAACGGGAAGGAGAATTGGTAAAATGAGAACAGTGCGCTTTGAGCTTCTGCGTCCGGGTGAACTTTTGGAGGAGATGAAGCGGTTTTCGGTGGCCTATCTTCCGGTCGGTCCGCTGGAGTGGCACGGCCCCCATATGCCGTTTGGCACCGACCCGCTGGACGCACAGGCGGTGGCGCTGGGCATTGCCGAGAAGATCGGCGGGGTGGTGTTTCCGACCCTCTTCTGCGGCACCGAGGCCGCGCGGGATCCCGAGATCCTGCGCCGGATGGGATTCGCGCAGGAGGACCTGTATGTCGTGGGGATGGATGTGCCCCGCAATCCGGTGAAGAGCTGCTATTTCCCGGAGGAGGTCTTCGGGGTGATCCTGCGGGAGAACCTGCGCCAGATCATCAGTCTGGGATTCAAGATGGTGGTGGTGGTCAACGGCCACGGCGCCGACGGCCAGCTGGCCACCGGTGCGCGGCTGGCAAAGGAGTTCACCAACACCTCCCCCGCGACGGTGCTCTTCACCCGGGCAATGCAGAAGCTGGATGAGGAGGACCAGCAGCTGGGACACGCGAACATCTCCGAGACCTCGATGCAGATGTACATCAGCGGGGACAGCGTCCGGCTGGAGGAGCTGCCCCCCCGGGAGGTCCCGCTGCGGACCTGTGAGTGGGGGATTGCCGACGCGCTGCAGTTTCAGGGCAAGGGCAACCCCGAGGCGGTCGTGATGCATGACCCGCGGGACGCCACCGCCGCGCTGGGAAAGCGGTATGTGGAGAACGGGATTGCGCGGATCTCGGCGCAGGTGCTGGACTGCTATGAGAAGCTCTGCCCCCCGTCCGGGCAGTGAGCATCTCCAGATCGGGACGAGATCTGCCTCAATAACCGAAGGAGGAGCCTTCGGAAAGGAGAAAAAGATGAAACGCAAACCCAATATTCTGGTGTTTTTCACCGATCAGCAGCGGGCGGACAGCTGCGGCTGCTATGGGAGCCCCAACGGCCTGACCCCATTTTTGGACTCGCTGGGGGAGGATGGCGTCGTGTTTGAAAACGCCTTTACCTGCCAGCCGGTCTGCGGCCCGGCGCGGGCGACGATCCAGACCGGGCAGTATGCCACCCATAACGGCTGTTTCCGGAATGCGATCAACCTGCCGGTCAGCGACAAGACGCTGGCGCATTACATGAAGTCCGCTGGGTATAAGACGGGCTATGTCGGCAAATGGCATCTGGCGGGCACCGGGGTTGAGCCGGTTCCGGCCGAGCTGCGCGCCGGCTATGACGATTACTGGATCGCGGCCGACCTGCTGGAGTTCTCCTCCGGTCCGAACGGCGGTTTTGTCTTTGACAAGGAGAACAACAAGGTCGAATTCCATAAGTACCGGGTTGATGCGATCACCGACTATGCGATCGAGACGCTGCGCGCCCACGATCCGGCCGACCCGCTCTTCCTCTTTGTCTCCTATCTCGAGCCGCATCATCAGAACACCATGAACCGGTATGTCGCGCCGGACGGCTACGCCGACCGTTACCGGGATGCCTGGGTGCCGGATGATCTGGTCGCACTGGATAAGCCGGACGCCGACTGGCGGGCCAATTTGCCGGATTACTATGGCTGTATCCGCAGTCTGGACGAGAATTTCGAGCGGCTGGTGAATGTTCTCAAGGAGAAGGGAATGTATGAGGATACCATCATCCTCTTCACCAGCGACCACGGCTCCCATTTCCGCACCCGCAACGGGGAGTACAAGCGCTCCTGCCACGAGGCGAGCATCCATATCCCGATGGTGATGCACGGCGGGCCGTTCCGGGGCGGGCGCAGGGCATCCCAGTCGGTCTCGCTGGTCGATCTGGCTCCCACCCTGCTGGATCTGGCCGGACTGCCGACGCCGGAGCAGATGGATGGGCACTCCTTCGCCGGGATGGCGCAGCGGGATATCCCCGGCTGGGATGAGGATCTGCTGATCCAGATCAGCGAGAGCGAGGTTGCCCGTGCGCTGCGCACCCCGCAGTACAAGTACTGCGTCACCGCGCCGCAGAAGAACCCCTGGCTCGACTCTGCCAGCGACCTCTATGTTGAGGAGTGCCTCTACGACCTCAAAAAGGACCCCTATGAGCTGCACAACCTCGTGGACGATCCCGCCTACCGGCAGGTCAAGGCGGAGCTGCGGGCAAAGCTGCTGGAGAAGATCCGCGCCTCCGGCGAGGCGGAGCCGACCATCCTGCCGCTGGAAAAGTGAGGACGAGGCGCAGGAGGGCCAAAGCGGGGGCCGCGGGGAAAACAGCGGCCCGTGATCGCGCAGAACCCGCCCCTTTATCCCGTTTGAGCCGGCGGGTGGACAGTGCACTTTGGTCTCGCTGCCGTCCTTTTTGTGGCTGAAGTCGCAGAGCCTTTGAGCAATAAAGAGAAGCGCGCCCCGGATCCAATCGGATCCGGGGCGCGCTTTTGCCTGACCGCTTTATTCTGATTTTGGGGGAAGGCGGCGGGCCGACATTCCGCTTCGCCGCCCCTGAAAGCAGCCCGGCGCGGGAGACCCGGCAGCCGGGCTGCGGCGGGAGCGCCCGGCGCAGAGAGGACGGTGGCCCGGCGCAGCCGCCGTCCGGATGTGG
>CALXIJ010000136.1 GCA_944388335.1 uncultured Pygmaiobacter sp. | reverse complement strand
GACCAAATCTCGCTCAAAGAGTATATGGACCCGTTTACGGGTAGCAAGAGAAAGTAGGCAAAAGAAAACAGCCGCTTTTAGCGGCTGCCTGTAGTAGTGATGCGATGACAAACTCTCAGCACCCCTTCCAGGGGTCAGCAAGTACTGACCCCTCTGGGGTCTGAGCAAACCACTAGTTTACTAGTGGTTTTGATTTGCATGAAAAAAAAGAAAATGGTGGTAATTTCCGCTCAGCAGGCTTATGAAAAATATGCATGAAAACAAAGAAAACTTATTGAGTAAGGTGACAAAAAAAGTTATAATATAACAAAATATTGCCCGGTTTTTGTCAGAAAAAATGACCTTTGTCCTTGATCATTCTCTATTTATATGCAATAATCAAAAAGAGATCAAACGCATCTGCGTACGGTTTCATAGAGGAAAAGGGAATATAGGTGAATAATGGAGGCAGGATAGATGGAAGAGAAAAAATGCGCGTGGCTCAAAAAACCGGACCGTGCGGCTTGTGCAGCGCTGTTGGAGGAGATTGCGGAAACTCCGCAGGCAAAGAGCACAGCGGCCTTTTTGATCAGCCTGTCTGATTTCAAGAGCTTCAATGACATTTTCGGGCGGCATTACGGCGATCTGCTTTTGGAAAAAATCATTGATTATCTGGGCGGTTTCGCCTCGTCCAGAGTAGAGCGGTGCGGCGGCGTGGATTTTTTGGTGCTGCTCTCGGATACAGATTATCTCAAAGCAGAGGAGACTGCCGACGCGATCTGCGAGCGGTTCAACGATACCTGGCATATTGGAAATATGGATTTCGTCAGCGCAATGTCGTTGGGCGCGCTGCTTCCGCCGCTGCGCGCGGAAAGGGGAGAGACCCTTCTAGACAATCTTGAGGATGCGGTGCGGGAAGCATACCTTGCGGGTCAGAACAGCATGGCGGTTTATGACAGCATGCTGCGGGAGAAGATGACCAGCACCAAGGCAATCGCGACAAAGTTGAAAAATGCGCTTGCCACGCCGGATGATCCCGATCTTGAGGTCTGCTTCCGCCCGACTGTGCTGTACACGGCGCATCGCTATACCCGTGCGGAAAGTTATATCAGGCTTTATTCGGATTGCTATGGTCTGGTCAGCGAGGCGACCCTGCTGCCGATTGCGGAACAGAGCGGTCTTGCCTGCGCGTTGAATCTCTATGCGATTCGGCACACCTGCCAGATGATTCGACAGCTGTTGGATGCAGGGCGCGATTTTGAGACAATCGCTGTCCCGGTGTCTGCGGTACAGTTCCTCCAACCGAATTTCGATCAGGATCTGGCTGCGATGCTGGAGGAATACAAGGTACCCGCGGAGAAGTTGGCGCTGGAGCTGAATGAGGAAACGCTCATCACCAATGGGCTGACCCAGATGGCTTATATGATGGAAAAGATCTCCCGCATGGGGGTTGAACTGGTCCTCAGCGATTTCGGAACGGGTTATTCGGGACTGAATAACGTTTTGAATCTCCCTGTCAGTGTCTTGAAGCTGGACCGTCTGTTTATTCTCCAGATGGAGAATGACCAGCGCACCGCCGCGGTAGTTGCCGGCTTGATTGAGATTGCGCACAAGCTGGGAATGAAGGTCATTGCGGAAGGCGTCGAGAACGATTTTCAGCGCGAGCGCTTGGCCTCGTTTGGGTGTGACTATCAGCAGGGATTCTATTACAGCGCAACGGTCCATGCAAAGGAACTGCTTGAGATGCTCTCGATGCCTCCTGAAAAACAGGGGGATTCTGAATAAGAATAAAAACACGGACACAGCAAAAGAGTCCTGAGCAGTGCGACCTGCCGTAGGGCTTTTTTGTTTAAGAGTTGTCCGAAGAGCGGATTAGCTGTATGATACGAAGAAGAGCGATAGTGTCCTATCGGGCCACTGCGGCAGGATAAAGGAGCGAAAGATGAACGAGATGATTGACCGGCTTTTCAAAAGGAATACCACTTTTAGAGAAGATACCGGGGCAAATCCCAATCTGTCGGGCGGGATGGATCCAGACAAAAAGGCAGAGGATAAACCGGCTGCGGAGCCGATGACCCAGCCGATGCTGCGCGCGCTCAAGGCAATGCACTCTTTCTCAATGGGATCGGAAGGGAATCTCAGCGGTCTGCAGCGGCAGCGGCGCAATCAAGAACTGCTGGGACGCCTGATCACACCGGAGCGAGGGTTTCACTGGAAACCGTTTAAGTACAAAAAAATCCCGATGGCCTGGGCGATTCCGCAGCATAATCATCCTTCCCGGCCGGTGATCCTCTACTGCCATGGAGGCGGGTACACCAGCGGGAGTCTGGGATACGCGCGAATTCTCGCATCCAAATTGGCCGCGGCCACGGGGTATAATGTGCTGACATTCGCCTATCGGCTTGCACCGGAATCCCCCTATCCAGCCGCGTTGAATGACGCGATGACCGCATGGAACCTGTTGATGTACCGGGGATACGGCGCAAGCGAGGTCTTTCTTGTCGGTGATTCGGCGGGGGGGAATCTCGCATTGGAGCTCACGGCCCGATTGAAGCGGGAAAAGAGGCTGTTGCCTCGCCGTCTGGTATTGTTTTCGCCGTGGACTGATATGACGGCAACCAGCGATTCCTGTATCGAGATGGAGCAGCAGGATCCAATTGTTTCAATGGAGTACCTGCACAAGGCGCGGCAGGCATATGCGCCAAATGCACAGGATTATGCGGCGCCGGAATTGTCGCCGCTCTTCACAGATCTGACGAAATTCCCGCCTACCCTGATTCAGGTGGGGGAGTATGAGATGCTGCGGGACGATGCGACCCGTCTCAAGCGGGCGATGGATGACGCGCAGGTGCCCTGCCTTCTGCGCTGCTGGCCGGGAATGTGGCATCTATTCCAGACCTTTCCTATTCGGGAGGCAAAAGAGGCGATCGAGCAGGCGGGCGAGTTTCTGCGGGAACCGAAATGACTGCTGTACCGCGGTTTGTCTGTCGGTAGATACAAGAAAAAAATGAGGCGTTTTGATGAATTCCTATACACTCCCACAGTGGGTATTATTCTTTTTTACATATGGCTTTTTCGGATGGGTTTGGGAATGCTGTCTGGTCTCCGTTCGGGAACGCCGTTTTGTGAACAGGGGCTTTCTCGTGGGGCCGATCTTACCAATCTACGGATTCGGCGCGGTGGTGATTCTTCTGTTCACCGTACCGGTGCAGCAAAATATCACCTTGGTGTTTTTCTGTGGGATGCTTGGCGCCACGTTATTGGAATACGCTACCGGATGGCTGATGGAGCGGATTTTTCACCTGAGATATTGGGACTACAGCCGGTTTCGATGGAATCTTGACGGCTACATCTGTGTGGCGGCATCTCTTTGCTGGGGTGTATTTTCCCTTCTTCTGGTGCGGGTGATCCATCCGCCGCTGGCGGATTTTATCGTGGGATTGCCCACTTTTGCAGCGGTGCCGCTTGCGGCTTCACTGGTTGCGGGATTTGTCGTGGATCTCGGCTTCTCGGTGCGGGCGGCTCTGGATACCAAACTGCTGCTGGAACGGCTCAGTGAGAGCCGGCAAAGGGTGGAACGGCTGCGCCGCTTGGCGGAAGCAACCGCAGTTTTGGCAGTGGAGGATCGGCGCAAACAGCAAAAAGAGCGGCGAGAAAGACTGGCATATGGATGGAAAACCGCACGGCAGGCACTGGAGAGCGCGCGTGCAAGCCGCACAGAACATCTGAAGATGCTGCGGGAAAAGCTGGAGTCCCTCGCCGTTTCGGAAGATCGTCGCCCGGAACTGAAATCGGCACTGCAGGAGATTGAGCGGGAATTGCAGGCGCTGCTATCGCGCAACAACCGGATGTATCGGCGTGCGTTCCGACAACTGCGTCGGAATCCGACGGCCCACTCTTCCAGATACAAGGATGCACTGGCCGAGCTGTGGGAGCTGTTCCACTGATCTGCGCCAAAGGAACACCGTTCACCAATGAGATAATTTTGTCATAAGGAGAAACAGATGACCCTGAGTGAGTACTACCGCAGAAAGCGGGAGAGACTGAGCCGCAAGATGGAGCAGCTCGACCGAAAAGAGGCCATTGCACTGGCTCGTGAGGCGCATCATGCGGAGACGATTGCACGAGATCTTGAGGGAGTGCCGGGACATTTTGCCCATGGATTGAATTTTTATAAGCTGTTCTGGATGTTTTTTATCTGCTGTTTTCTCGGCGTTGTGGTCGAGACGGTATTTTGTTTTGTCAACACCGGCAGATTGATGCAGCGCACAGGGTTGGTCTGGGGACCGTTTAATCTTATTTATGGGGTGGGCGCGGTATTGCTTACCGTCTGCCTGCGTCCCTTTATCGGCAAGAGCGACCGCTGGATCTTTTTGGGGGGCGCGGTGCTGGGCGGCGCCTTTGAATATCTTTGCAGCTGGCTGCAGGAAAAGATTCTGGGCACCGTGTCGTGGGATTATTCGGAGTATCCGTTCAACCTAAACGGGCGGATCAATCTATTGTACTGCTTGTTTTGGGGCGTACTGGCGCTGATTTGGATCAAGGAGATCTATCCCAGACTCAACGGCTGGATCGAACGGCATGTCTCCCGGGTTTATGGCATCACCATCAGCTGGATTCTGGTCGTTTTCATGCTTGCAAACACGATGGTCAGTGGAATGGCGGTCTTTCGTCAGGCACAGCGGTATGACGGCGTTCCGGCTTCCAGCAGTTGGCAGCGGTGGATGGATCGGGAGTATCCGGACGAGAAACTGGCAAAGATCTACCCGAGCATGGTACGCACTGAGGAGTAGCGGCATGAGCGCTTGATTCACAAGGGACAGTGTGATAAATTAGAAAAAAAGTTATTGGCGGTGTCCAGCCGATTTTGGAGGGAGAAAAGATGCAGATCCATCAATCAGCAGAGGACTATCTTGAAACGATTCTTGTTCTGCGGGAACACAAAGGGCTTGTGCGGTCGATTGATGTGGCCAATAAGATGGGATATACCAAAGCGAGCGTCAGCATCGCGATGAAAAAGCTGCGCGAGGCGGGATATGTCGAGATGGATGCGGAGGGATTCCTCACCTTGACGGCTGCTGGGCAGGAGATTGCGGATAGAGTCTATACCAGACACAAGCTGCTGACCGCCTTTTTTATTCGACTGGGGGTCAGCGAAGAGGTCGCCGCGGCAGATGCTTGCCGGATTGAACATGACATCAGTGAGGAGACCTTCCAGTGCCTTTTGGCACATGCGCGCCGCAATGTCGATAAGACCGATGAAAAAGACTAAAACATAGCGTCCGCTTTTTCAAAGAGAAAACAGAACAAAATTGTTGATTAGAAAGGAGAGGAATCCCCGAGGGGATCCTCTCCTTTTCTGTTCGGCGAAGAGAGGAAGGGTTGTATTTCAAGAAGCTTTTTTGGTATAATAACCACCGGATCAAAACAAGAGGATCCGTTAGGTGGTATCCGCTGTGATAAGCGGAAAAAAATAGAGAAAAAGGAGCAATAAGATGAAAAAGATCATTGCCTTTGCACTGAGTGTGCTGATGGCGTTTTCCTTGCTTGCAGGATGCGGCCAGAACAGTTCCAGTTCGGTGGCGGAGTCGGTCAAGCTGGAGGGGACTCTTGAGGAGATTTTGGCCAAGGTCTATGACGGGGTCACGGATCTGCCGATGACGATGGAGCAGGAGCTGACAGAGGAAAATTCGGAGTACAATGTGGGTGTTGCGCGTTCGTCCTATACCGAGGGACTTGCCTCGGATGCAGCGATTAATGCGATTGCCTTTTCGGTCTGCCTGATGCGGGCGGAGGACGAGGAAAAGGCAAAAACCCTTGCCGAAGAGGTGGAGGAGAAGGCAGACCCGCGCAAATGGATCTGCGTAGAGGCCGAGTCCAAGATTGTCGACCGGATTGGGGATGTTGTAATCCTGATTATGGCGGAAAAGGCGCTGGCAGATCAACTGTCGGCCAACTTCAAGGCGCTGGCCGGCTGATGGGTATGCATTGGCGGCGGCTGATTGCCGGAGTTCTGGCCGCATTGGCGCTGACAGGCAGCGCCGGGGCCTGTACCGCCGCATTGCCGCAGAGGTTTGAATCCGCTCTGGGATCTTATTACCGGGAGGCAGATTACTGGGTGGAATGGATCGGCCCGCTCAAGGAGGATTCCGCCGCTCGGTTTTGCCGCAAGCTTCAGCAGCTGCAGGGGGGAGCGCTCTCCGAGGCATCCGCCTTTTACTGGGCGATTGCACCGGATAAGGGCGTCTATACCGAGTCGGCAACCACCGACTATGCGGCTGCCTATGCTTATCTGGAGAAAAATCTTGCGGGAATGAAAGGGATAGATCTCGCGCCGGCACTGACCCTTGCAGATTATTATCGAACGGATCGGCATTGGCGGCAGGAGAAGCTTGGACCGGTTGTCTCTGCTCTGGGGGAAGCAATGAACTTCTCCACAGAGGATTCCTTCACGGTGGAGCAGGGAAGTGATTTTATAGGGGCCTATAGTCCCTATCTGCCAAGTTGGACCCGCGCAGAACCGTTTTATTGGCTGAACAGCGAGATGCTGGAGCAGGTGACGGTGGAGAATATGCAGCGCCCGGATCAGACAAAAATCTACTGGGAACCGGCGTTGGAGAGCAGCAACCGATATGATTTTTTTCTGGGCGGTGCCAGTCCCCTGATTACCCTTAAAAATCCAAAGGCGCCTGCGAATCGCAAGTTGATTTTGTTTGGGGATTCTTTCGCCTCGAGTTTGGCGCCTCTGCTCTGTGAGAGTTACAGCGAGATCACGGTGGTGGATCTGCGCTATCTGGGCTCATCGGTACTGGAGGAGTACCTCGACGCCGCAGGCAAAGAGGTTTTGTTCTTGTACAGTGTCTGGGTTGTCAACAACAGCGCGATGCTGCGTTGATTTAAAGAGAGATCATCAGGATAGAAATGTAAGCGGAACGGCAGAGTTTGCCGTTCCGTTTTTTGTCAGAAAGGATGGGAAGAATGTTCCTTTTTTGCAAAAACCTGATGCACGGAAAACAGAAACGTGCTACAATAAGCCTAAGGAACACTCTGTCCATCCCTCTTTGCCGTATCATCTGGAAGAGGGGGAAAATCTGAAAGGAGAACCAGAACTGATGCTTGAAAAACTGATTGAATCGCTGAAGAAGACCCCGAAGCGGCTGGTGTACACCGAGGGATGCGATCCCCGCATCCTTGAGGCGGCGAGCCGTCTGCATGCAGAGAAGCTGCTGACCCCGATTCTGCTTGGGGAGCCGGGTGCGGTTCGCGCTGCCGCGGCAGCCGGCGGGTTCGACATTGAGGGAATTCAGATCATTGATCCGCTGGCATATGATGGCTTTGAGGCGATGGTCGATAAGATGGTCGAGCTGCGCAAGGGTAAGATGACCCGGGAGGACTGCGAGAAGGCCCTCAAGAAGAGCAACTACTTCGGCACAATGCTGGTTAAGATGGGGGTTGCAGACGCTCTGCTGGGCGGTGCGACCTATTCTACTGCCGACACCGTGCGCCCTGCGCTGCAGATCATCAAAACCCGTCCGGGCAGCAAGATTGTGTCCAGCTGCTTTATTCTGGACCGCACCGGTGCTGACGGCAAGCCGGAGCGGTATGCGATGGCCGATTGCGCGATCAATCTGCACCCCACCGTGGACGAGCTGGTTGAGATCGCGGTTGAGACCGGTAAGACGGCCAGCTTCTTCGGCATCGATCCGAAGGTCGCACTGCTCTCTTACAGCACCCTCGGCTCCGGCAAGGGTGAGGATGTGGACAAGATGCGGGAGGCCTCCGAAAAGCTCAAGGCAATGGACCTGCCTTTCCCTGTTGAGGGCGAGATCCAGTTTGACGCCGCCTTTGCACCTGAGGTCGGCAAGCTGAAAGCGCCCGGCTCCAAGGTAGCGGGCGAGGCGAATGTCTTTATCTTCCCGGACATCAATGCGGGCAATATTGGATACAAGATTGCGCAGCGTCTGGGCGGCTTTGAGGCAGTCGGCCCGATCCTGCAGGGTCTTGCGGCAAATATCAATGACCTCTCCCGCGGCTGCAATGCCGAGGAGGTCTACAAGATGTCTATCATCACCGCAGGTATGGAGAATGCCTGAGTTTTCCGAGAGGGCTTTTCTCTAAAACAATTTAGAAGAACCTGAATCAAAATGGCCATGCAATACAAAATGTATTGCATGGCCATTTTAATACAAAATATGACATTTTTCGCGGTGAAAACATGCCTGACTCAGGAGAAATGGATGGACGCTCCTCTTCGGCCGTTTCATCGCAGAAAGAGGACAGTAGAGCTGCTGAATTTAAAAGCAAAGGTTTCCGGCATCAGGATTCCGTCATACCCGGGAACACCGGCAAAAGAGCACCGGGGCACAGGCAATGAGACTGTAAAAAAACATCAGATGCCCGATCGTAGAAGCAGACAGATAAAGAAACACCCTGCATGGGCGGTGCAGGGTGTTTCTTTATTCAGATCGGGAAAAATTAATCCAGTTCAAGCGCACCGGTATACAGGCGATAATAGGTGCCCTTGAGTGCGAGCAGTTCTTCGTGGGTACCCCGCTCGATAATCCGACCGTGATCCAACACCATGATGGCGTCCAAATTCTTGACGGTGGACAGCCGGTGGGCGATGACAAAGACGGTACGTCCGGTCATCAGCGCATCCATACCGCGCTGAACAATGGCCTCGGTTCGGGTATCGATCGAGCTAGTTGCCTCGTCGAGGATCATGACCGGAGGATCCGCAACGGCAGCGCGCGCAATGGCGAGCAGCTGGCGCTGGCCCTGACTCAGGTTTGCACCGTTGCCGGTCAGCGGGGTATCGTAGCCCTGCGGCAGACGGGTGATAAAGTCATGCGCACCTGCCAATTTAGCGGCGGCAATGCATTCCTCATCACTGGCCTCCAGTCGGCCATACCGGATGTTATCCATCACGGTGCCGGTGAAGAGATTGGTCTCCTGCAGCACGATACCGAGACTGCGGCGCAGATCCGCCTTTTTAATCTTGTTAATGTTGATTCCATCATAACGGATTTTGCCGTCTGCGATATCGTAGAAACGGTTGATCAGGTTGGTGATGGTGGTCTTGCCGGCACCGGTCGAGCCGACAAAAGCAACCTTTTGACCGGGTTTCGCATAAAGGGTGACGTTGTGCAGTACGGTTTTGCCCTCTTCATAGGCAAAATCCACATCGTACATCCGCACGTCGCCCTCCAGCTTGGTGTAGGTCACGGTGCCATCGCCATGGGGGTGTTTCCAAGCCCAGACGTTGGTGCGCTCCTTGCATTCCGTCCACTGACCGTCGGGACCCTCTTTGGCATTGACCAGTGTGACATAGCCATCATCGGTCTCGGGCTTCTCGTCGATCAGAGAGAAGATCCGGCTGGCGCCGGCAAGGCCCATGACAACCGAGTTGATCTGGTTGGAAACCTGACTGATGCTGCCCGAGAACTGCTTGGTCATGTTCAGGAAGGGAACCACGATACTGATCGAGAAGGGAAGGCCGGAGATGCTCAGATTCGGGGCGCCGCTCAGCAGCAGGACACCGCCGACGATCGCCACAACGACATACAGCAGGTTACCGATATTGAGCAGGATCGGCATCAGGGTATTGGCGTAGCGGTTGGCACGCTCTGCAACGCTGAAGAGCTCATCGTTGATCGCATCAAAATCCTTCTTTGCCTCTTCCTCATGGCAGAACACCTTGATGACCTTCTGGCCGTTCATCATCTCTTCGACAAAGCCCTCAGTCCGACCGATGGTCTGCTGCTGGCGGATGAAGTAGCGAGCCGAATTGCCGCCAATCTTGCGCACAACATTGATCATCAGGAAAACGCCGAAGACGACAAGCAGGGTCATCCAGATGCTGTAATACATCATGATGCTGAGCACAGTCAGGGCGGTCACCGTCGAGATCATCAGCTGCGGGAAGCTCTGGGAGATCATCTGGCGCAGGGTGTCGATATCGTTGGTGTAGTAGCTCATGACATCGCCGTGATTATGGGTGTCAAAGAACTTGATGGGAAGATCCTGCATCCCGTCAAACATCTTTTCCCGCAGTTTAGCCAGCGTGCCCTGTGTGATAAAGGCCATCAGCTGCGTATAGGTGAAACCCGCAATCAGGCTGAGCAGATAGAAGAATACGAGCAGCCCGACCAGCCCGAGAATCCGGCCCGAAACGAGTGCCCAGTCTCCGCCGCTCTTCTCGGCCTGCTCGACCGCTGCGATGACATTCTGCATAAAGATCGAGGGCAGAGAGCTGACCACAGCGTTAAAGAGGATACAGACAATGACAACCGGCAGAAGAACCGGGAAGAACCCGAACATGGTGCGGATCAAACGGCCGACCACACCTTTGGATACGCTTCCGGAGCTGTACTTATTCCGCATCTTCCGCACCTCCCTTGTTCTGCGTCTGAGAATAATAGACATCGCGATAGATCTCATTGGACTTGAGCAGTTCCTCATGGGTGCCTACCGCATTGATGGTGCCGCCGTCCATGACCACGATCCGATCCGCGTCCTGCACCGAAGCAATCCGCTGCGCGATGATGATCTTGGTGGTCGAGGGGATATACCGGCGGAATCCGTCCCGGATCAATGCATCAGTACGGGTATCAACCGCACTGGTGGAATCGTCAAGAATCAGGATTTTGGGGTTCTTGAGCAGCGCACGCGCAATGCACAGCCGCTGTTTCTGGCCGCCGGAGACATTGGTGCCGCCCTGTTCGATATGGGTGTCGTATTTATCGGGGAACTGCTGGATGAACTCATCCGCCTGTGCCAGACGGCAGGCCTCCTCCAACTGTTCATCGGTTGCATTTTCGTTGCCCCAGCGCAGGTTCTCCTTAATGGTACCGGAGAACAGCTCATTTTTCTGCAGCACAACGGCAACCTGATTGCGCAGGGTCTCAAGGTCGTAGTCCCGCACATCGACACCACCGACCCGCACGCGGCCCTCGGTGGCATCATACAGACGAGGGATCAGCTGCACCAGAGAGGACTTGGAAGAGCCGGTTCCGCCGATGATACCGATGACCTCGCCCGAACGGATGTGCAGATCGATGTTGGACAGCGCCATCCGATCCGCGCGTTTGGAATATTTGAAGCTGACATTGTCGAAGTCGATCGAGCCGTCCTTGACCTCGGTAACGGGGTTCTCGGGATTGTGCAGGGTGCTTTCCTCCTGCAGAACCTCGACAATACGCTCGGCAGACTCGGTGGCCATTGTGATCATAACAAAGATCATCGAGAGCATCATCAGGCTCATCAGGATCTGGAAGCTGTAGGTCAGCAGCGAGGACATCTGGCCGACGTCCAGAGCCAGACCATTGGTGGTGATGACGGTGTAAGAGCCGTAGGAGAGGACGAAGGACATCACAATGTAGATGCACAGCTGCATGATCGGGTTGTTGAAAGCGAGGATTCGCTCTGCCTTGGTGAAGTCGACCCGGACATCCTCGGCAGCACGGTTGAACTTCTGCTTCTCAAAGTCCTCACGCACATAGGACTTGACCACCCGCATGCCGCGGATATTCTCCTGCACCGAGGCGTTCAGCGCATCGTACTTGCGGAAGACGCGGCGGAAGATTGGCATCGCATTGCGGATGACGAGTGCCAGCGCGCAGCCCAGCAGGGGGATGGTGACAAGGAAGATCAGTGCCATCTTGCCGCCCATCACAAAGCCCATCACGAAGGAGAAGATCAGCATCAGCGGGCAGCGGATGGCGGTGCGGACGATCATCATATAGGCCATCTGCACGTTGGTGATGTCGGTGGTCAGACGGGTCACAAGGCTCGAGACCGAAAACTTGTCGATATTTTCAAAGGAATAACCCTGAATCCGATAGAACATATCCTTGCGCAGGTTCTTTGCGAATCCGCAGCTTGCCTTGGCACAGGCGGTACCCGCCGCAGCGCCGAAAGCCAGTGACAGCATCGCCATGATCACCAGCACAAGGCCGTAGCGGAGGATCACATCCATCGAGCAGCCCGCTTTGATCTGGTTGACCAGATTGGCGGTGACGAAGGGAATGATGCACTCCATGATGACCTCGCCGATGACAAACAAGGGGGCAAGCAGAGAAGGCGTTTTGTATTCACGGATACTTTTTGCCAAAATTTTGATCATAGACTTCTCTCCCATCTAAAAAAATGCACACACAGAGCGGCGCAGCGCCGTTCCATCTATCTAAAAGCCATCTGCAGAACCCTCTGCGGAAAGGCTTAATTGTCCAGATTGCAGGACATCCGATCAATCACCGAAAAGAAAATCGTCTGTTCGTTCTCGGTGATGCCATCTATCAGCTTTTGCTCGATCTCGACAATCGACTCTAAAACTTGTGCGTCGATCCGTGCGGCCTTTTCGGTCGGTACGATACTCTTGAGCCGGGCATCGGAGGAGACGCTCTCCCGGTGAATCAGACCGTCCCGCTCCAGCAACTGCAGAATACCGGTTGCAGTCGACCGGCTCAGCCCAAAGACATTCTCAATATCCCGCTGGAAAACCGGATCATGGGCGCGGTGTACCAAAATATAGTGTAGAATTCGGCTCTGCACACCGGTAATGCCGAGTTTTGATAATTCTGCATTCAACCGTTTTTTCAGCTTGTGTGAAAGGATATTTAGCTTTAGGCCGAAATCATGTTCTCGGTCCATCCGAGCAAGCCTCTTTTCTCAAAAAATGTTAGGACGCGAACAATTATGTTAGGACACGAACAACATGATACAGCGGTTTTTAAGCTTTGTCAATAATGTCAAATGAAAAAATTTTGTGAATAAAAAATAGACGAAAAATTCCGTTTTGAAAACGAATTTTTCGCCTATAAGTTGGCAGTAAAAGAATAAATTTTTATCTAAAATTTTATCTCGAGAGCAAGACAAGACTCTCCCACGGGCGCATCAGCACAGTTCCGTCCACAATCTGCGGCTGGCCGCAGTTGGAAAGCAGCACCTCGGCATTCACGAAACCCGCCGGCAGGTCAAAGCGGCGGTCATCGCCGCAGAGGTTTGCAACCGAGAGCAGCGCTTCGGTCTCCTCCGTGCGGGTATAGGCCAGCAGGTCGGGGTCCTCCGGCAGCAAAAATTCTGTCTTGCCGAAAAGCACCGACGGGCGGCCCTTGCGCTTTTGAATCAGCAGACGATAGAAATTCAGCACCGAGTCGGGGTCAGCCTCCTCCGCTTCGGCGTTGATCTGATCCGCATTGGCGCAAGGGTCCATCCAGGGCTTGCCGCTGGTAAAGCCGGCTGTCGGGCCGCTGGTCCAGGAGAAGGGGGCACGGCCGCCGTCCCGGGAACGGGTGTTGAGTAGCTCGAGCCAGTGCTCTTTGCTCTCACCGCGTGCAAGCCCCTCCTCCAGTGCGTTCAGGGCCTCGA
The DNA here is from genome assembly GCA_944388335.1 of uncultured Pygmaiobacter sp. Taxonomy (GTDB): domain Bacteria; phylum Bacillota; class Clostridia; order Oscillospirales; family Ruminococcaceae; genus Pygmaiobacter. Next base: position 2,723 of record CALXIJ010000136.1, on the reverse strand, counting down.
CATCCTTAAACTGGGACAAGCTGGTGTAGTGAGGGTTGGTCATCCCCAATTCCTCCCCCTGATAGAGGTAGGGCGTACCCTGCAAAAAGTACATTGCGCTGGCAAGCGCTTTGGCCGACCGGGCCCGGAACTGCCCCTCATCTCCAAAGCGGCTGACCGCACGCGGCTGATCATGGTTGCCGAGGAAAAGCGCCAGCCAGCCATGGTCCTGCATCACCTGCTGCCAGTGCGCCAGTGCAGCCTTGAGCTGCGGCAGGTTCAGCGGGCGGGGGGAGAATTTGTCATACCCATCCTGATCCACATTTAATAGGTCAAAGGGATAGAGCGCATCCAGTTCTCCACGCGAGGGGTCGGCGTATTCCCGGGCTACCTTTTCGTCGAGATAGGCAACCTCCGCCACCGTGGTCAGACCGCGCGGGCCAAAGACAGCGTCATGCAGCGCGCGAAAATGATCGTTGACCCGGGGCTTGTTGGCGTAGTGCTGGGTGGCAAATCCATAACGGCTGCCCGGCATCGGCTCGACATCCGGAAAGTCGGGATCTTTATAGAGGTAATTGATCGCATCCAGCCGATACCCATCGACCCCTTTGTCCGCCCAAAAGCGCAGAATGTCGATAACCTCTTGGACGACGGCGGGGTTCTCCCAGTTGAGATCCGGCTGTTTTTTGGCAAAGAGGTGGAGGTAATATTCATCCAGATGGGGGACATATTCCCATGCACTGCCGCCGAAGATGCTGGCCCAGTTGCTCGGCTCAGCGCCGTTTTTGCCGGGGCGAAAGATATAATAATCGTGATAGGGGCTGTTCTTGTCCTGTAATGCAGCCTGAAACCACGGGTGTTCGTCCGAGGTGTGGTTCCCCACAAAATCCATCATAAAGCGCATCCCGCGCGCATGGATCCCCCTGATCATCTCCTCAAAATCCGACATTGTGCCGAAGGCGGGGTCGATGGCGCGATAATCTGCCACATCGTAGCCGCCATCCGCCCACGGGCTGACGAAGAACGGACAGCTCCAGATCACGTCTACCCCCAGAGAAGCGATATAATCGAGCTTGGAGGTGATGCCGGCGAGATCGCCCATTCCGTCTCCGTTGGAATCACAAAAACTGCGCGGATAGATCTGATAGACCACCGCGTCCTGCCACCATTTCGGCTGCCGCATAAAGAATCACATCTCCCTTTTGACCCGGCAAAGTCTGCTGCCGGATCTTTTTTTATTATAAAGGTATTGTAACATGAACAGAATCGGATTTCCATTCTGTTTTGACGGTTGCGCAAAAAATGAGCTGCGGCAGCAAAGCGCCGCCGCAGCTCATTGCTTATCGCAAGAGATCAAAGGTCGGGATGGTATTCTTTACAGGTGCATTTTTTCCATTTCAGCCCACTGCCGCAGGGACAAGGATCATTTCGGCCAATCTTGCGCACCTTTTGGGGAGCATGGCTGTTCAGCTTGGTGCCGCCGGCACCCTCTCCGGTCGGGATTGCTACCTGTTCCCGCTTGGGCTGTTCCTTGGTGCGGATCTCGATGGTCAGCAGCATCCGGGTGGTATCCTCCTGAATTGAGGCGACCATCTCATCGAACATATCGAATCCCTCAATCCGGTATTCAACGACGGGATCCCGCTGGCCGTAGCTGCGCAGATAGATGCCCTTGCGCAGTTCGTCCATATTGTCGATATGCTCCATCCACTTGGTGTCCACCACCCGCAGCAGGACCACGCGCTCGAGCTCCCGCATCATCGGGCTGCCGTACTTCTTCTCCTTGGCAGCGCAGATCTCCTCAGCGCGATTGATCAGCAGATTGCAGATGTCCTCCCGATGCAGCGCGGCCAAGGCGGCGTCGTCGTATTCAAAATCGGAGGAACGGCACAGCCAGCCGCGGTAATGATCGCGAAGGCCGGACAGATCCCATTCCTTGGCGTCCTCGCCGCCGGTGTACTGGGTTACCGTCCCGGTGATCGACTCCTTCATCATTTTGCGGACATTTTCGGAGACATCATCCCCCTGCAGCACCTTGTTGCGCTGCCCGTAGATGATCTCACGCTGCTGGTTCATGACGTCGTCGAAGGAGAGGACATTTTTACGGATGCTGAAGTTCTGTCCCTCGATCTTCTTCTGGGCGCTCTCGATCACCGAGGTGATCATCTTGTTCTCGATCGGCAGGTCCTCCTCGACGCCGAGGGAATCCATCAGACGCTGTACCCGATCCCCGCCGAACAGCCGCATCAGATCGTCCTCAAGGCTCAGGAAGAACCGGGTCGTGCCGGGATCGCCCTGACGGCCGGAACGGCCGCGCAGCTGGTTGTCGATCCGGCGGGACTCGTGTCGCTCGGTACCGATGATAAATAGGCCGCCGGCCTCCTTCACACGGATTGCCTCCTCGGCGACGATGGGCCGATACTTCTCCAGCGTCTTCGCAAAGGCGGCGCGGGCGGCGAGAATTTCCTCATCATCAGTGTCGGCGTGACCGTCCGCCTCGGCGATCTGCTCGTCGGTAAAGCCATTCTTGCGCAGGTCTGCTTTGGCCATGAACTCCGCATTGCCGCCCAATACGATATCGGTACCGCGTCCGGCCATGTTGGTGGCGATGGTCACAGCGCCGAACTTGCCCGCCTGTGCGACAATCTCGGCCTCTCGCTCATGATGTTTTGCGTTGAGTACCGCGTGATCCCGCACGCCGCGCGCGCGCAGCATCTTGGAGAGCAGTTCGCTCTTCTCGATGC
>CALXIJ010000135.1 GCA_944388335.1 uncultured Pygmaiobacter sp. | reverse complement strand
TAAAAAGCAGGTGCAGGAGATGACCCGCGCAATCCTGCATCTGGAAAAGGTGCCAAAGCCCGATGACACCGCCGATGCGCTGGCAATGGCGATCTGTCACGCACATTCCAGCCGCAGCCAGCTCTTCGGGCGCACCGGCACCGTCAACAACTACAACCTGCGTCCGGGAGATCTGAGCCGGCGCCGCTGAAGGATGACGCAAGACAGGCCAATCGAGGATTGCGGCAACGCAATTTTGAAAAAGAAGATAGGAAAAATCGCGCTTTCGGGAAGCCACCGGGGCGGGAGAGGAAAACGCCATGATCTATTCACTGAACGGCAAAATTTTGGAAAAAGGGGCCGACCGGGTTGTGATCGAGTGCGGCGGGGTGGGCTATGAAGTCCGGGTGCCGCTGTCCGCCGCCTCGGCACTGCCCGCACAGGGCAGTACGGCCACCCTTTACACCTTTTTGAATATCACCGAAAACGACATCTCGCTATTCGGTTTTCTCACCGCAGCGGATCGCCAGATGTTTCAGCTGCTGACCAGCGTCTCGGGCGTTGGCCCGAAGGTGGGGCTCGCAATCCTCTCCGCGCTGCCCTGTGATCGGGTCGCGCTGGCAATCTCGGCAGGGGATGCGAAGGCCTTCACCGCAGCCAGCGGGGTGGGACCGAAGCTCGGCCAGCGGATTGTGCTGGAACTCAAGGACAAGGTGGGCAAGGGACTCGCCGGGGAGATCCCGGCGGGGGATGCCGGCGTCGCCGCTGCGGTTTCGGTCGGCGGCACAGCGCAGGCGGTGGCTGCCCTCTGTGCGCTGGGCTACAATCAGAGCGAGGCGGCGCAGGCGGTGGCGCGGCTGGATCCGGCACTGCCGGTGGAGGAGCTTGTCAGATTGGCCCTGCGCTCGATGGCCGGAAAGGTGCGGTGATAGAAAATGGAAATTTCAGATGAGCGGTTGATTTCACCGCAGGCGGCGGCCGAGGATTTCGACAACGAATTTACCCTGCGCCCCCGCACACTTGACGAGTATATCGGTCAGGAAAAGATCAAGGGCAATCTGCGGGTCTATCTCGAGGCTGCGCGCCGGCGGGGGGAACCGCTGGATCATCTGCTGCTCTACGGGCCGCCGGGTCTTGGCAAGACGACCCTCGCCTGCATCGTGGCCCACGAGATGGGGGTGCAGATCCGCACCACCTCCGGACCGGCGATCGAAAAGCCGGGAGATCTGGCCGCGCTGCTGACCAATCTGCAGGAGGGAGATGTCCTTTTTATCGACGAGATCCATCGGCTTTCCCGGCAGGTGGAGGAGGTGCTCTACCCCGCGCTGGAGGACTATGCGCTGGATATTATGATCGGCAAAGGGCCTTCCGCTCAGTCGATCCGGATCAATCTGCCCCGCTTCACCCTGATCGGGGCCACCACCCGTGCGGGCCAGCTGACCAGCCCGCTGCGGGACCGCTTCGGGGTGCTGCTCAAGCTGGAACTCTACTCCCCGCTCGAGCTGGCGCAGATCATCCGCCGCTCTGCAAATCTATTGAAGGTGCCCTGCGATGAGGGCGGCGCAGCGGAACTGGCCGCCTGCAGCCGGGGCACGCCCCGTGTGGCAAACCGGCTGCTCAAGCGGGTGCGGGATTTTGCCGAGGTCATGGGGGATGGTGTCATCACAAGGCAGACGGCAAAAGAGGCGCTGCGGCGGATGGACATCGACCCACTGGGATTGGATGAACTCGATCGCAGCCTGCTGCGCGCAATCATCGAGCTGTATGGCGGCGGCCCAGTTGGTTTGGATACGCTGGCCGCGGCGCTCGGCGAGGAGTCGGTCACTCTTGAGGATGTCTGCGAGCCCTACCTGATGCAGATGGGCTTTTTGGCCCGCACACCGCGCGGGCGCTGTGTCACCGATGCGGCATACCGCCATCTGGGTATGCAGCCGCCGCAGCGCTCTGCCCCTGCGCAGGATGGCCCGCGTCAGCAGAGCTTCGCGGATCTGGAAGAGGAAAACTGAATCGGCTCGTGCAGCTGTTTTGAGAAGCGCTGCAAGGGTCAAAACAACAGAGAAATGACAGACCGGAAAACTCTCTTTTGCGGAGAAGGACTGAGTCTTTTTAGGAGGAAATATAATGGCGAGATTATTTGGAACGGATGGTGTCCGCGGGATTGCGGGCGAGGACCTCACCCCGGGGATGGCGATGCTGATCGGCCGCGGCGCGGCGACGGTGCTCACCAAGAAGGTCACCCGGCCGCGCATCCTGATCGGCAAGGACACCCGCATTTCGGGCGATATGCTGGAAGCGGCCCTCACCGCCGGACTGTGCAGCGTCGGGGCGGATGTGGAACTGCTCGGCGTGATCCCCACGCCGGCGGTGGCCTACCTTGTCCGCCGGTATCAGGCGGATGCCGGCATCGTGATCTCGGCCAGTCACAACCCGATGGAGTTCAACGGGATCAAGATCTTCAACGGTGACGGCTACAAGCTGCCCGATCAGGTGGAAGATGAGATCGAGCGGTTGGTCCGGGACAAGACACAGGTCAAGCTGGCCACCGGCGAGGCGGTCGGCAGGGTGAAGCATCTGGACCATGCGGTAGAGGATTATGTCGACTATCTTGCCAGCTGCCTGAAGGCAAATCTCTCCGGCCTGAAGATCGCGGTGGACTGCGCCAACGGCGCATCGGCCCGCACCGCACAGCTGCTCTTCCCCCGTCTTGGTGCGGACTGCCGCTTTATCGGGATCGAGCCGGACGGCACCAACATCAACCGGGACTGCGGTTCCACCCATCTCGACCGCTTGGCAAAGTATGTAGTGGAAAATGGTCTTGACTGCGGCGTCGCCTTTGACGGGGATGCCGACCGCTGCCTCGCGGTGGATGAGAAGGGCAACGAGATCGACGGCGACAAGATCATTGCGATTCTGGCAAAGGATATGCGGGATGCGGGCAATCTGCCCGGCGATACCGCGGTGGTGACCGTGATGTCCAATCTCGGCTTTATGCAGTATATGAAGGATACGCTGGGGCTGAAGATCGCGACCACTGCTGTCGGTGACCGGTATGTGCTGGAGGAGATGCGGGCAAAGGGATACGCGATTGGCGGGGAACAGAGCGGCCATGTGATCCTGCTGCAGCACTCCACCACCGGCGACGGGGAACTGACCGCAGGCACCCTGCTCAATATCCTCGCATCCAGCGGCAGCGCGATGAGCAAACTTGCCGGCGTCTACGAGAAATTCCCGCAGGTCATCCTGAACGTCCTCGCAACCCCGGAGCAGAAGGCACGCTATAAGGAGGACGAGTATATCGCCGGCTTTGTCGAGAGCCAGCAGCAGGGCCTGATGGGACAGGGACGAGTTTTGGTGCGGGTATCGGGCACCGAGCCCTATATCCGGGTCATGGTTGAGGGGCGCGATCGGGAGGCAATCGCGCAGGCTGCACAGCTCATTGCCGACATGATCGAAAAGAGAAAGTGATCGGGGGCAAGACCCCAAAGGAGGACTGGCAGGATGCGCCTTGCGGAGAACTGGAAAGAATATGAGCTGCTGGATGCCACCGACGGCAACCGGCTCGAGCGGTGGGGGAAGACGGTCCTGATCCGGCCGGATCCGCAGGTCGTCTGGCATTTTGAGCAGGCGAGCCCGCTCTGGCAGAGGCCGGACGCCATCTACCACCGCAGTGCAAAGGGCGGCGGCAGCTGGGAAAAACGGGGCCATTTTGCGGACCAGTGGACGATCAGCTACGGGGACCTGCGGCTCAAGGTCTCGCCGACCGGCTTCAAGCACACCGGAATCTTCCCGGAGCAGGCGGTCAACTGGGATGCCTATCGCCGTCTGATCGAGGCGGCGGAGCGGCCGGTCAAGGTGCTCAACCTGTTTGGCTATACCGGCGGGGCAACCCTCGCCTGCGCGGCGGCGGGAGCGAGCGTCTGCCATCTGGATGCCTCCAAGGGAATGGTCGCCTGGGCGCGGGAAAATGCCTCCCTCTGCGGTCTCTCCGACCGGCCGATCCGCTGGATTGTGGACGATTGTTCCAAGTTTGTCCAGCGGGAGGCACGCCGCGGCAGCCATTACGATGCGATCATCATGGATCCGCCGAGTTACGGCAGAGGGCCGTCGGGCGAGGTGTGGAAGCTGGAGGACAGTATCTTTGGCCTGCTGGAGGACTGCGCCGCGATTTTAAGCGAGCGGCCGCTCTTCTTTGCGGTCAACAGCTACACCACCGGCCTTTCCCCCGCGGTGATGAAGTACATGGTGCATCGCCTGCTCTGCCCGCGGTATGGCGGCAGCACGGTCAGCGATGAGATTGGCCTGCCGGTGCGTGCCACCGGCGGCGCGCTTCCGGCGGGAGCGACCACCTTTTGGCTGGAGGACGGAGCGGCGCTGTGAGAAAGCCGCCCCCTGCCGCCGGCGGGACAAACAGCGAAAGAGGTCCCTGCACCGCGGGATAGGGACGCGGGCGGGAGACAGAGAAGGAGTATTGCGATGGATGAAAAGATGATCCGTGCCGAAAATCTGGAATTTCGGTATACCGAAGAGGGCAAAAAAGCGCTCAACGGGGTTTCGATGCAGGTAAAAAAGGGGGAGTTCGTCGCGGTGCTCGGGGCGAACGGCTGCGGCAAATCCACCCTCGCCAAGCATTTTAATGCGATTTTGCTGCCGGAAAAGGGAGATGTCTGGGTCGAGGAGTTCAACACCAAAGAGGAGGAGCACCTCTACGATATCCGCCAGCGGGTCGGCATGGTGTTTCAGAACCCGGATAACCAGATTGTCGCCACAATGGTGGAGGAGGATGTCGCCTTCGCACTGGAAAATCTGGGGGTCCCGCCCGAGGAGATGCGGGTGCGGGTGGATGAGGCAATGCAGATGGCCGGCATCTACAAGCACCGCAACAAGGCGCCGCACAAGCTGTCCGGCGGACAGAAACAGCGGGTGGCCATCGCGGGCGTGATCGCGATGCGGCCGGACTGTCTTG
>CALXIJ010000134.1 GCA_944388335.1 uncultured Pygmaiobacter sp. | reverse complement strand
CGGGATAAAGGGCGCTGCGCGCCTGATGCGGGGTGGAAAGATGCCCCCCGGTGCCGTGGATCTTCAGCCTGAAGATGTCCACGCCGGCCATCATCTCCCGATCGCGGATCCCGACCTGCCCCAGCGGGACGGTGGGGAAAACATGGGAGGAGAAGATCGCGTCTACCCCGTCCAAGATGCCCTTTTCCACCAGAACCTGTGCGCCGCATTGGGTTGCGCCGGCCTCCTCCGCCGGCTGGAAAATCAGCTTGACGTTGCCGGGCAGCTCTTCCCGCAGATCCTGCAGCAGGAAAGCGGCGCCCAGCAGCCCAGTCGTGTGGACATCATGGCCGCAGGCGTGCATGACGCCCGGATTCTGTGAGGAATACGGGCAGCCGGTGGCCTCGTTGACCGGCAGTGCGTCCATATCGGCCCGCAGTGCGACGGTGCGGCCCGGCTTGCCGCCGCGGATCATCCCGACGACCGCGGTGCCCTCAAAGTTGCCGTCACATTCAATCCCGTGACGGCGCAAAGCCTCCATCAGATAGTTTTGTGTTCCCTGTTCCTTCCAACTCAATTCCGGATGGGCATGGATATAGCGCCGTGCCTCGACGACTTCGTCCAGATATTTTTGGGTCAGCGCTTCCAATTTTGCCTTTTCCATTTCCCTTTCCCTCCCCTTGGTATGGATCTTTCCATGTGCAAAGCACGGGCTGATTATACCACATTTTCTTTTTTGATTCAATGCTTCAATGCGACGATGTAAAAGAGCAAACAGTTTTTCATTGATTTTTACAAAAAATGCATACAAGATGAATAATTTTTTTATATACTACCTAAAACTTGTGCAAAATACCCAAAGTAGAGGAAAAATTTTCCTAAAAATAGTAAAAAAAACGAAATCAACTTATTCTGTGATAGGTCGGGTATCAATTTTTCGTATAAGTATGGTATGATAAAAACTACGGTATCGAACGAAAGGAGGCGGGATATTGCAAGCGTTTGAAATGATTCTTGATCGGGCAGGGCGCATGCTGACCGACTGGCTTTCTTTGAAGAATATTGGACAAGCATTGGACGAGATGGACCCGCAGGTTGTCTGGACGGGCATCGACGAGGGCAGCTCAGTCAGAGGGAAGGAGACGCTCAGAGAACTCTTTTGCAGAGCCGACCATCTGGTGTCCCCCCGTCTGGTATCTGATCTCAGCCTTGAGATCCGCGCGCAGGACAAGCAGCTCTGTGTTGTGGAGGGCAGCTGCAATCTGCGGCCAGTGGGAGAGGGGGAACGTGATCTTTGTCGGATCACCCTTGTCTATGCAGCGAAGGAGGAAGAGAGGGCGCGCTTGATCAGCGGGCACCTATCGGTGCCGATCTTTCCCTCGGGTTCTAGGCGCCGGCCGACGGAGATGGTCCGATGGACGGAATACCAGCGGCTCAGCCGTGCGCTCAGGGAAAAAAGCGCCCAGCTGGAGCTGTTTACCCGCAGCACGCTGGGTGGGTTGATGGGGCTGCGTCTGGATGGAAGGTACACCTACTTCTATGTGAATGAGAAGCTGTGCGCCATGCTGGGCTATACCCATAGGGAATATATGGAGATGAGCGGCGGATGCGCGGTCGGCGCGGTATATCCGCCCGATCGGGCCAAGGCGCTTGAAACGGTCAATAGCAGTCTTGCCGTGGGCGATACCTATGAGGTGGAATACAGAATCCGAAACAAGGCGGGAGATCTTGTTTGGGTGTTGGACAGTGGTCGGAGAATTGTCGACGCAGACGGAGAGCAGATCATTTACAGCGTCGTTTCGGATATTTCCCGCATCAAGGAGGCGGCAGAACAGCTGCGGATTGAGCGGGAACGGTATGCGGTTGTCGCGGAATTGGTGGGAGAGACCAGTTTTGAGTACGACATGGAGAGTGACACCCTGCTGGAATTCCGCCCATCAAAAGGAAAAGAGGAGACCGGCCGGATTGAATATACCGGTATGAATAGCGTTGAGGGACTCCAAAGGGTCGGCATCCACCCTGATGAGTGCGAGCAGGTGCTGCAGAAGTTCCGGACAGACGCGGTGGATGCTATGCCGGGCAAGCTGACAGTGGTGGAATTCCGTCGCCGCCAGCCGGACGGAAGTTATGCTTGGCGCAGGGTGCTGATGCGGTATCTGTCGGGCGGCAGCGGAGAACCGGCAAAGGTGGTCGGAACCGTGATTGACATCAGCTCGGAGCGGATGCTGCTGCAGGAGGTCCACACCGATTCGCTGACCGGTGCATATAACCGCAGTTACATCAAATACGAGATTGAGCGGTACCTCAAAAAGAAGACCGGAGATGTCTTTGCGGGATGCCTGATGTTGGATATTGACCGCTTCAAGCAGCTCAATGACAGCTGTGGCCATCTGTGCGGCGATATGGTGCTCACCGATCTGGTCAAGATGATGAAGCGCCTCTACCGCGCGACCGACCTCGTCGCGCGGATCGGCGGGGATGAGTTCATGGTCTTTATGAAGGATGTCTACAGCATCGGCATCGTGGAGGAAAAGGCCGGCCGCCTGCTCGAGATGGCGCGCAGATATGCCGCCGAGGCGGAGATTTCGTTTGATGTGACCCTCAGCATCGGGATTACAACCACCTGTCAGGGTGCGGCCAGTTTTGAGGAACTCTACCGTCAGGCGGATATTGCGCTCTATGCCGCAAAAGCGGCTGGAAGGGATTGCTATCGGACCTATTCGCCCGAGATGCGGTATCCCACCGAGATGGAAACGGTCTGAGCAGAGGGGCATTTGACAGGCACGTGAAAAAAGAGAGAGGACGCCGGCAGCAAAAAAGCTGCCGGCGTCCTTTTTGACAAGATCTCATAATCTGTCCGACCGGATGGTGCAATGTGGGTTAAAAAGCAAGATCATCGCCCGGCGTATCGGCGAGCGCGGGAAGCGGACAGTCCTCGGGTGCGAGGCAGACTCCCAGCTGATCCCGCCCTTCCTCATAGATCCCGTGAAAATCGCTGCCGCCGGTGCAAAACAGACCGTACTGTTTTGCCAGCGCGCGGATCTGCAGACGGTCCGACGGGCTGTTGGACAGATGACACAGCTCGATGCCGGACAGTCCCGCGTCGACAAGATCGGGCAGCAATGCAAAATTCTGCTGCTGACCGGGATGCGCCAGAACCGCAAAGCCGCCGTCGGCACGGATTGCAGCGACCGCCTCTCTGGGGTCCGGATACTCGATGCGGCGGTCGCAGGGCCCGCCGTGGGAAAAGAGCTCCTGCTTTACCCGGCCAAAAAGCGCCTCGCTCTGCCCGCTGTCCAGAAGGTAGTGATAGATATGCTGCTTGTACAGGGTGCCACCCGCCGCATAGGGAAGTACATCCTGCGCGGTGATGCGGTATCCCAATCGCCGCAGCTGCTCGATCTGCCACAGGCAGTTTTCATGCCGGCGGCGCAGCACCGGGGCGCAGACCGATGTAATCGCCGCGGTGGAGCGATAGAGATACCCCAGAATATGGGCGCGTTTGCCCAGCGCCTTGTCAAACGCGGAGATCTCAACCCCCGGCAAAACCCATAGGCCGAACTTCCGCCCGAGCGAGACGGCCTGCGAGGCAAAGCGGGTGTCATCATGTTCGGTAAAAGAGAGATGGGTCAGACCAAGCTGTACCGCCCGCCGCAGAATCTCCTCGCGGGTACAGCTGCCGTCCGATTGGACGGAATGAAGATGCAGATCGGCTTTGCTCATCTGTGATCCGCCCCTTTCTCGGCGCCGAAGCCGGCCTCTGCGGGTTGATCTTCGGCACCGGACAGATACCGCAGCAGCAGCCGCAGCAGCTTTTGCAGATCGATCCGCTTGGAGACATGCGCATTCATCCCGCAGTCGAGGCATCGCTGGATGTCCTCAGCAAAGGCATCTGCGGTCATCGCGATAATGGGGATCCGCTGCGCATCCTCCCGCGCCGCCGCCCGGATGCGGCGGGTCACTTCGTATCCATCCATGACCGGCATCCGAAGATCCATTAGAATTGCATCATACCAGCCCGGAGCCGAATCGAGGAACATCTCGACGCAGCGCTTTCCGTTTGGCGCATGCTCGAGCATAAAGCCCTGAGCAGAGAGAAGCTCATTGGCAATCTCCCAGTTGAGCTCGTTAGGGCAGGGCGCTGCAGTAGAGATGCCGCTGGGAATCGGCCTGTGCGACAATGGCGTAATTTTGGCCCGCGTCAAAGGCCTCGCGCATCTGGGCGATGACTTCCTGCGGCTGGGCGCCCTTAAAAC
>CALXIJ010000133.1 GCA_944388335.1 uncultured Pygmaiobacter sp. | reverse complement strand
TTGTTCTCTTCTTTTGGGCAGCCTTTGCAAAGACGATCTTCCCTCTGACAAACAAAAACGCCCCGCTCCCGGAAACAACCGGAAAGCGGGAGCGTCTTTTGGCTCTTCTGCTTTGCCTTTTAAAAATAAAAGACTTTTTTCTTTTTACAGCTTATGACAACTTACAGCTCGGCGATAACCTCAACCTCGACCAGCGCACCGGGGTGACACTTTGTCACTTCGCAACCTCTGGCTCTGCCGGTCACCCCTATGAGAACGCTTTATCGCGTTCTCCTTGGCTGGTCTTTCCGCCGATCGGCGCGCAGAAGTATTCCGCGTCTTTCTCGCAGATCCGTTTTTTACAGCTCGGCGATGACCTCAACCTCGACCAGCGCACCGCTGGGGAGACCTTTGACAGCGAAGCAGCTGCGGGCCGGCTTGCCCACAAAGTACTTCGAATAGATCTCGTTGAACGCCGCAAAATCCGCCATATCCGCCAGATAGCAGGTGGTCTTGACCGCCTTCTCAAAGCTGGTGCCGGCCTCGGTCAGGACAGCCGCCAGATTCTGCATGACCTGCTCCGCCTGCGCGGCCAGCCCCTCGGCCATCTTGCCGGTCGCCGGAACGATGCCGATCTGGCCGGAGGTGAAGAGCATACCATTCGCCTTTACTGCCTGAGAATAGGGTCCGATTGCCGCCGGTGCAGCTGCGGTATAGATAACCTGTGCCATAATGTTCCACCCATCCTTTTCATTTTGTCGTTTCAGTGTTCTGCAGCCAATAGTTTGGCCGCCTTACTATTATTATACCACGCCGACAGCCTGCGGTAAAGCCCCCACACGAGGGCGTCGCTCCGATCATTGAACCTCCGTCTCAACCGCCTTCATCGCCTCGAGGGTATCCCCCAGCAGCCGGTCGAGATCCCATCCCAGCAGCTCGGCGCCTTTGGCAATGACATCGCGGCTGCACCCCGCAGCGAATTTTTTGTCCTTGAATTTCTTCTTCAGACTTTTCAGTTCCATATCCTGCACCGACCGGCTGGGACGCATCAGTGCGGCCGCACCGATCAGGCCGGTCAGCTCATCGACAGCATACAACACCTTTTCCATCTCATGCTCCGGTGCGAGGTCGGTGCACTGCCCCCAGCCATGACAGGCCGCGGCATGGATCAGTCGCTCGTCCAGCCCTTTTCCCCGCATGATCTCGACCTCTTTTTTGCAGTGCTCTTCCGGAAACTGCTCAAAGTCCAGATCATGCAGGATCCCGACCGTCTCCCAAAAGTCGGCCTCATCGCCATATCCCAACTTTTCGGCATACCAGCGCATCACCGCTCCGACCGTCTTGCCGTGATGGCGGTGAAACGGCTCCTGATTGTACTCACACAACAGATCCCATGCTTCCTGCTTTGTCATTGCGGAACACTCCTCTCTTTTCTACATCGATGCCTCTATTATACCGCCTGCCACAGCGGATGCAAAGCCCTTGAGCCGGACCTGCAAAAGAGATCGGATCAAAATATTTTTGCAGCGTTATGCCCCTTGTGTCTCCCCTTTTATTTTATCTGTTCCTCCTCGAAACCCATCATCTTGGACTTGCACGGATGCCTTCTCTGCGTTAGGATAAAGAGTGCAGTAGTCTTTCAAATGATGTGAACCGTTTTTCTTTGAGGGAAGCGTTTCACAAAATCATGCGAAGGACTCAAACAATTTAAAATGGAGGGTTGATAGGATGAAAGATCTGCTCTTAGTGATCGATATGCAGAAAGTCTATGAAGAGGGTGCTCCCTGGGCCTGCCGTGGAGTTGACCGGGTCAGCAGTGCGATCCGCCGGCTGCTGGATTCCGGACGGGCCGCGCAGACGATATTCACCCGGTATGATGCATCGACCGAACCGGTCGGCTGCTGGGCGGCATACAATGAAGCCTATGCGGACATCAACGCCGATCCCCGTCTGTCCGAACTGGTCGACGCCTTAGCGCCCATCGCAGAAAACTATCCCATTTTTTCCAAGCAGACCTATTCCTCTCTCTCCATCCCCGAACTGGCAAAAGCCGTATCCGAGGCAGATCGGGTGCTGGTGACCGGCGTCGTCGCCGAATGCTGTGTTCTTGCCACGGTTCTGGCATTGGTGGATGCGGGGGCAAAGGTCGTTTATCTCAAGGATGCAGTTGCCGGGCAGACCGCTGAGTTTGAACAGATGGTGGAAACCATCGTCGCCAGCTTCGCGCCGATTCACACCTGTGTAATGACGGTTGAGGAATACCTCTCCAGCACCGATTCCTCCTGCAAATAGCGAAACTCGGGACAGAAAAAGGCACGCTTTAGGTAGCTACTCATAAAATAATCAACAACCAGCTGAAATGGGATAGCTGCCATACGGATTGCCGCGAAAAGCGGGTAAGAGGTTAAGCCTTCTTATCCGCTTTTTTCTGTGCTGTGTGGAACAATAGAACGGCGTTTTGCGCTTTTGAGGGATATAATATTACCGCTCTGCTTCTGTCCTCTTCAAGCCGTATAAATCAAGGTTTTGTGTCCGTCTAAATATCTGCGCTGACATAGCAAAATGTTACGCAGTAGAGCGCTATTTTTGAGGGCGGGAATATGAACTCTTATAATATTTTGAGAACGCAAGCGGTTTTATCCGTTCGCGCTCTCTTGACTGCCCAACAGCCTACTTATCATCTGTCAAAGAGAAGCTTGGGCAGTGCTTCCATTAAGGACGCTTTGAGGTTCTTGAATATCGACATTGATACTCTCTTGAAAATAGGACGGATATTTGATGTAGCCGGTATAGGTTTGAATGACCGCATTTACCGCTTCCGTCTCTCAGGCGGTCGCTTTTACAATCGTCTTTGTGTAACGCTGGCCTACTACACAATAAAATGAAACCCCGGCGGGCTGATTTTATTTACAGTCTATTTAATTTTTCCTTTTCTTTTACAAGTTCTATCGCCTCTTTTCCTGTTATGTGGTCGATTTTCATTTCCAACATACAAAGAGGTTTCCACTCGCGGTTTATGGCATTATCACGGTTTGCAGCAGTATCTTCCGGTGCATATTTGATTGCCAGTTTTTCTATTGCTGCTCTTTTTTCGCGTTCATTTTCGATTACCCGTATTTTCCCAAAAGCAATTACACTTCTGAAATAAGTCGTGTACTCCTCCGGCACAACTAAATCTTTATCGATCACACAAAACGACGCTTTTTCAGTTCTTTGAATAGCGCCTATTTTATGACCGCTTTTTGCGCTGTGAAAATAGATTTTCCCGTCGTCATACGCATAACTGATTGGAACGGCGTAGGGATAATCGTTGTCGCCCAAAAGGGCAAGCACACCGGATGTCCCCTTATGCAGAATATCCAAAACTTCTTTCCTTGATAGTTCCTGTTTTCTACGCCTCATTTCTTGAAATATCATATAGACCTCCACAAAAAAATAGACGCTTATTTTTACTCCTTCCATGGCCTACTGGAGTAAGAATAAGCGTTTCTCGGCAGAAACAGATAAATATATTTTCGATCATAATATTACAAATTGCTTGGTAAGCCAATATCATTTTCCGGATTTTCATTTTTATGTAGTGAGGGACAGAGTGCAACAAAAGCCGTCTTTCAAACGGGATATTGAGCGAGAGGAATTAAAAGGGTTTGGAAAGCTCCCAACAAAAGAAAATCCCCGTCCGGCGCATAACGTCAAGACGGGGATTTTTACGGAAGGGGACGCTCCCTTCCTATGCTTGCCGCGGAAGTAGCAAGAGGAAAATGGGTACTCATTCGTCTGACCGGCGCCAATCCCGAGCACGCCCGCTGCATCGGCGTCGGCGTCAATGTGTTGGCATAATGCTGCTGGCGCAAAAGCAGCCGGAAAGGAGGGCTGAGCAATGACAGGGATCTGGAGCAATTTCTTCTCCGCCAATTTTATCTATACCATCATCCGTGTCTCCGCACCGCTGATCTTTGCCTCTCTGGTCGTACGGCGCGGCAGCGTGATCAACATCACGATTGACAGCACGGTGCCGATGGCCGCACTGGCCGGCGTTCCGGTCAGCCACTATTCCGGCAGCCTGTGGTTCTCCATTCTCTGCGGTATGTTGGTAGGCATTATCATGGGTGTCTTCATGGGCTATTTCCATATCATAATGAGCACCAATATGATTCTGACCGGTGTCGCCATCAGCACCTTCACCAATGGTGCAACCGTCATGTTCCTGTGCGCTTTCGCGGGGGACAAGGGTTCTTCCTCCAATATCGGCAGTCCGGGTATCCCCAACTGGGATATTCCGGTTATCAAGGATATTCCCATTCTGGGTGAAACCCTGTCCGGCCATAACGCGCCGGCCTATGTCGCCTTTATGATAGTTGTGATCTGCTGGTATCTGATGTGCCGCACCGCGCTCGGCCTGCGGGTTCGCTCGGTCGGCGAGAGCCTCACCCCGGTCAAACCGATCGCGCTGGCGCTGAGCGGCTTCTTCGCCTCTCTGGGCGGTCTGTATATGTCGATGGGCAATATGGCCGTCTTTATCACCGGCATGACCGCGGCCGCGGCTTTATCGGCGTTGCTGCGGACTTGATGGGACGCAGCAACCCGATTCGGTGCAATGTTCTCTTCGTTGCTGTTCGGCGCCGCATCTGCCGTTGCAAATACTCTGCAGATCAGCTCCTTCCTGACCATATCGTCATGGCGATCCCGTATGTCGTCTCGATTTTTGGTATTATCCTCTATTCTGCCCGCGAAAAGCGGCGTGCAGAGCGGCGTGTGCGTCAGGGCACCGCGCTCGCGGAAAACAGTCACAGACAAACTCATCGTACAGGGACAGAATGTGTTTGGCATAGGTCAAAAGTTCCTTGCCTGCCGGTGTGATATGCAGCTTGCGGGACAGCCGGTCGAATAGCTTGACGTCATAATGCTGTTCTAATTCATTCGCTGATCGTCTGGCTCACCGCCGGCTGTGCAATGAACAGTTCCCGCGCGGCCGCCCGCATCTTGCCGCACTCTGCCACAGCCACAAACACCCTCAGATGCCGCAGGGTCATCCGCTTTTGCCCTCCCTCCCCGGTCGGCGGTATGCTATCCTTTCATCCCGCTGTTTGATCTTGAGGATTCCCTTTTACTCTTTGTTGTCAGGGAACAACACCTCAACCGGCAAAATTTATACTTTTTTATTATACGCCTTTCTCCACAGGCGGACAAGGATTCCTTCTCCCGCCTGTCAAAGAGCAAAAAAGAGAATGTAAAATTTTGTTATAATCGATAAAATATCCCCACCAAACACACAATAATTCTCTTTTCTCCCGCCTTGCTTTTTCCCCCTCAAGACGGCATAATAAATTTGTCGATGGTTGTTGTTTAATACCTGAATATGGCAGGTAGTCTCTACACTTCACCGTAAATGAAGTACAATGACAACAGGATAGCCGCCCCCGGACGGCTGGACAGACATCCCTGTATCCGGAAGACGCGGGAGTCGTAAAATCGTTGCGTTTTCTTTTGATGGAACACTGAAAGAATAAGGCGTATCCTCTTTTTGCAGGGCTGTTGTGCGGCAACCATCCGTTTTGTTCGCGCACCCGCCGCTTGGCGGTGCAACACAGCCCTGCTCTGCAAGATTCACAAATGAACTATCTGATTTTTGTGCGGTTTATCTGCAATCTCGGATGGTTTGGTTTGTGTTTGTCTTTTTTGCAGAGCCTGCAAAGGAGGATTTTTTTGATGGAGAAATTTTTTAAACTTTCTCAGCGGGGAACAGACCTGCGCACCGAAATCATGGCCGGCCTGACCACCTTCATGACCATGGCCTATGTGCTTGCCGTGCAGCCCTCGGCAATCGTCGGTTTCGGCTCTGAGCCCACCATCACCGATGTCAATGGCGTGGTCATCAGCAAGCAGGCCATCCTGATTATGTGTGCGCTGATCTCCGGGCTCATCACCCTGCTGATGGGTTTTTACTCCAACTTTCCCTTCGCCCTGTCCACCGGCATGGGCACCAACTTTTTGCTGGGCAGCATGATCCAAAGCGGCGAGCTCTCCTTTGGCGGCGCGATGTCGATCATCCTGATCTCCGGCATTATTTTTGTAATTTTGAGCATCTTTGGGATCCGGGATCTGATCGTGCGGATGATTCCCCGCAACATCAAGGTCGCCATCTCCGCCTCGATCGGCTTCTTTATCGCCTACCTCGGATTCTCCAATGCGGGCATCGGCAGCTATGACGGCGGGATCGGCATGGGGGATTTCACCCAGCCCTCGGTTATCCTCGCACTGCTGGGACTGCTGATTATCGCGGTGCTCACCGCCTATAAGGTGCGCGGTGCCATCCTCTACGGCATTGTGGCCATCACTCTGCTGGGCATCCCGTTCGGTGTCACCGTCCTGCCCGAACGGGTCTTTGAGGTGCCCAGCTTCTCCACCGTCAGCAATATCTGCTTTAACTTTGATTTTAAAAATATCCTCACCGGCGGCAGCATCGTGCTGATCTTCGTCGCTTTCTTCGGGGATTTCTTCTCCACCCTCGGCACCGTTCTCGGTGTGGCGGGCAAGGCGAAAATGCTGGATGAAAACGGCAACCTGCCCGGCATCGAAAAGCCCTTCCTTGTCGACGCGATCGGCACGGTGGTCGGTGCCTGCACCGGCAATACCACCATCACCACCTTTGTCGAATCCTCCTCCGGTGTCGAGGCCGGAGGGCGCACCGGTCTGACCGCGATTGTCACCGGCCTGCTCTTTCTTGTCGCCACCTTCTTCAGTCCCCTGTTTGTGATCATCCCCGACGCCGCTACCGCTCCTGCGCTGATCTTCGTCGGCTTCTTGATGATCAGCGGCATTGCCGAGGTCGATTTTTCCGACTTCTCTGAGGCATTCGGTCCCTTTGTCATGATTGTCTTTACCGCCTTCTGCGGTTCGATTGCCGCCGGCATCGCCGCCGGTATTCTGGCCCATGTTTTCATCAAGCTGCTCACCGGCAAATTCCGCGAAATCCACCCCGGAATGTATGTCCTGTGCATTCCTCTGGTAATGTATTTTATCTACGGCTGAGCATCTCGCCGCAGATCCGATAAACTTTTATCTTAAAGGAGGAAATTATCCATGAAAATCCAGCCCAAGGACAAGCGTGTACTGATGGCCGCCGCGCTGGGACGGATTGACTGCGATTTGGCAATCTGCAACACCAAGTATGTCAATCTCTTCACCGGTGAGATCTATCCCGCCATCGTCTACATCCATGATGGATTTGTGGTCCATGTGCAGCCCTGCGACCCCACCGAGCAGCCCGAAAAAGCCAAACGGGTTGTCGATGCCGGCGGACGGTATATCGTTCCCAGCTTGATTGATTCCCATGTCCACATCGAGAGCAGTCTGATGACCCCGCGTGTATTCGCCTCGGCGGTCATCCCCCACGGCGTGGGCTGTGTGATTACCGACCCACATGAGATCGGCAATGTGCTGGGGGAGGAAGCCGTCCGCTATATGCATGATGCGGGAGAGGGTCTTCCCATGCATCAGTTCATCGATATTCCCTCCTGCGTGCCGTCGGTTCCGGGGCTGGAGGAGGCCGGCGCCAGCTTCGACGCTTCGGTGATCGATCGTCTGGCAAAACTGCCGCGGGTGATCGGCCTTGCTGAGGTCATGGACTTTCTCGGGGTGGTGGATGGCGAGGACCGGATGATGGAGATCATCGATGCCGCCGAGCGCAACGGTCTCTATCTTCAGGGGCATCTGCCCGCAGGGTTCGGCCGGATGGTCAGCGCTTACCGGATTGGCGGACCGCTGACCTGCCATGAGACCGGCCGCCCGGGAGAGGCATTGGATAAGCTGCGCGCCGGGATGTATGTCGACGCGCGGGAGTCCTCGATGTGCTATAATCTGCCCACAATCTGGGAGGACGTCAAGGATCTGCCCTGGCGCGACCGGCTGAGCCTTTGCACCGATGACCGCGAGGCGGACGACATTCTGGAAAACGGCCAGCTGGATCTTGTGCTGCGCAACATCATCGCGCTGGGCATGGATCCCATCGAGGCGATCCGTGCGGCGACGCTGCACCCCGCACAGGAGGCCGGTCTGGAAAATCTGGGCGCCGTCGCGCCGGGTTATCAGGCGAATCTTCTGCTGGTGGATGATCTGCGCGCCTTTACGGTGCATTCGGTCTGGTTTGCCGGCGAAGAGGTTGCGCGGGACGGCAAGCTGCTGGCCGAGATTCCGCCGATCTCCTTCCCGGTGGAGCAGCGCAACAGCGTCAACGCACCCGATCTGTGCCGGGAGGACTTTCTCCTGCGCGCCCCCGCGGGCTGCACGGATAAGGTGCGCGTCAATGTGCTGACCTACTCCGATTACACCTCCTTGACCCGGATTGTCACCGAGGAACTTCCGGTCAAGGACGGACTTGTGGATATCAGCGGCGACGGGGATCTGTGCTATGCCATGGTGGTCAATCGCTATGGTTCCGGCAATCGCACCTTTGGATTGGTGCGCGGTTTCGGATTGGCGCGGGGCGCTGATGGGAGCACCATCAGCCATGACTGCCACAACCTGACCCTTGTCTTCCGGGATCCGGACAGTGCGTTGGCCGTTTACAACCGGCTGCGTGAAGTCGGCGGCGGCATCTGCGCCGCGGAAAACGGCGCTGTCCTGTGCACCCTTGCGCTCCCGGTCGGCGGGCTGATGAGCGCTGATCCCGCACCTGTTACCGCGGCGGCCGGCACGGCGATGAAGCAGGCGCTCCGCGGATTGGGTCTTCAGATGACCAACCCGCTGCTGCGGATTGCCACACTGGCATTGCCGGTGGTACCGGAGGCAAAATTCACCGATCTTGGGCTTGTGGATGTCATGAGCAAAAAGTTTGTCCCCATCTTCCCCGAGGCATAATTTCCAAGCACAAAAACGGGTGGTGTCCCAAAAGGGGGTACCACCCGTTTTCGTGTTGTTTTCTCGCCCTGTCTGGCCGATATTCCAGACTGCTCAGCGGCGCATCTGTTCGATCTGATCCAGCGCTCGGATCGCGCCCTTTTCGGCCTTTTTCATCATCTTCTTCAGCTCACGGCGATTTTCCGAAGCGAGATAACCACCGACCATGCCGGCCGCCACGCCGGCTGCCATGCCCAGCGCGGCGCTACGCGCTGTGTGTTCCTTGTGTGCCATCTTTTTCCTCCTTTACTGCCCGCCGTGCGGGCGGTTGTGGGATTAGTCTATCCCGCATAACCGGATTTATGCGCCGTTTCGACCATTCGTCCCCGCGCCATAATCCTTTTTCGGCATTTTTTGACAAAATCATAATCTTCCCATCACGAAAAGGTACTTTTGTTTTTTTCCCTGATGCGATATAATAAAAAATACAGTTTTCGTGTTTTGCGAAGCTGACCCTTTCGTTCGAGGTGACAGTTTGAAGCGCATTCTTTGTATTCAGGATCTTGCTGTGGTTGGACGCAGCAGCCTCGCCGTGGTCACTCCCGTTCTCGCTGCGATGGGCCACCAATGCTGCCCTCTTCCCACGGCGCTTTTTTCCACCCATACCGGTGGTTTTTCCCCTGTAGAACAGCTTGACGCGACTGCCTTTTTCGAGGGTGCGCTGCATGCGTGGCAAGCGCAGGAAATTGACTTTGATTGTGTTTACACCGGCTATCTGCGCACCCCTGAACAGGCACAGATTGCGCTGGGCGCGGTGCGGCAAAGTACTGCCTCACTGAAGGTCGCCGACCCCGCAATGGCGGACCACGGCAAACTGTACAGCGGATTCGGGCCCGAGATGGTCGATGCAATGGGAGCACTGTGCCATGCAGCTGACCTGATTACCCCCAATATTACCGAGGCAGTGATGCTGGCGGGCTGGGATTATAAGGAGAAATATACCGTGCAGGAGCTCAAGGATCTCTGCGCACAGCTGGGACAGCAATATGGCGCACAGGTCATCCTGACCGGCGCACCAACCGAGGATGGCTCTGTGATCTGCGTCGGGCAGGGTGCTGCCTCTTGGGAGCACTTTACCCTGAATTGCAGCTATGTCGATGCCTCCTATCCCGGCACCGGAGATCTGTTCTGCGCAGTCACCACCGGTGCGCTGCTGCGCGGCAATGCGTTGCAGAGTGCGGCTGAATTGGCACTTCGCTTTGTCGAGAGCGCTGCTCGCGCGACCTATGCAGCGGGCAGCGATCCCCGGTTTGGGCTTGCCTTTGAGCCGCTGCTCAGCGATCTGGTTCCCCAGCGGGAGGAACCGCGGGAGGGGCGGCAATGGCGGTATTAAACATCGTTTTGGTGGAACCCCAGATTCCACAGAACACCGGCAATATCTCCCGCACCTGCGCCGTCACCGGCGCGCGGCTGCATCTGGTTGGACCGATGGGGTTTGTCATCACCGACCGGCAGCTCAAGCGGGCGGGTCTTGATTATTGGGACCTGTTGGATGTCACCATTTATTCGGATCTTGATGACTTTTTTTCCCGCAACAAAGGCCCTTTTTTCTACTTTACCACCAAGGCGCAGCATCGATACACCGACCCTCACTACCCCGATGGCGCCTATCTCGTCTTCGGGCGAGAGGATCGCGGTTTGCCGGAAAAATTGTTGTTTGAACACGAATCTGACTGTGTGCGGCTGCCGATGCTTCGGCATCCTCATGCCCGCAGTTTGAATCTCTCTAATACAGTGGCCATCGCCACCTATGAGGTCCTGCGGCAATGGGATTTTGCGGATTTGGCCGACACCGGATCCCTGACCTCTTACGATTGGGCGGATGCGCCCGGCAATGGGGCCAACCGAGAAGGAGGAGCTTGACCTGAATGAAAAAATATGTGGTATTGACCGATTCCACCTGCGATATTCCTGAGGAGATCGCACAAAAACATGGAATCGATATTCTCAGTTTTACCGTCATTCTCGACGGCAAAGAGTATGATGAACGCCGCGATCTGGACCCAGATCAATTCTACAAGCTGCTGGATGAGGCAGAGGGGATGCCCACCACAGCGCAGATCACCTCGATCACCTTTGCCGAGACCTTCGAGCGGTACGATGCGGAGGGCGTGGAGGAACTCCTCTATGTCTCGATCAATTCCACCGGCAGCAGCACTTACAGCAATGCTGTCTTTGCCGCACAGCAATACGCCGAAGAGCACCCCGATTCCAAGCTGAAGATCTATATCGTTGACAGCCATACCTATTCGATGGGATATGGGCGTTTTGTGATCCGCGCTGCCGAGAAATTGGCCGCCGGCGCCGAGATGGCAGATGTCATTGATTATCTCAATGAGCGGTTCTCCCGGGTTGAGATCGTGTTGTCGGTCCACAGCCTGAAGATTATCAAGCGCAGTGGGCGGATCTCCGCTGCGGCGGCCTTTGCAGGGGAACTGCTGGGTCTGCGTCCGATCATCACCCTGATCGGCGGAAAAACCGCTGTTGTCCAAAAGGTCCGGGGCGACGCCAAAATGCTGCCCGCCCTTGCGGCCTATCTCAAAGCGCATGCCGGAGACCGCAGTCCCTATCTCATCGGCGCGACCAAAGGCGCATTTGACCGGCACGGTGATGCCCGGCAGCTCGCAAAGCTCTGCGAGAAGGAGATGGGCTATCCGCCCGAGAGCATTTTCCGGCTGGGCGCCGCCGTCACCAGCAATACCGGTACCGATGCGATTGCGATCGTCTATCTAAAAGAGGGCGAAGAGAGCGCTGAATAAATCTGCCCGCCCTGTCCCGGCAATCCGGCAGGGCTTTTTTTCACTGGTTTGATAGGCGAATTCTTGTATCTGTCCCAATTCGCCGCTGCTGGGAGGGGATATTTTTGTCGTTGCAAAAAACCATCCGCGCACTGGACGACCCCACCCGCCGCACCATTCTGGAGCGGCTGCGCGGCGGTGTTATGACCGCAGGTGAGCTGGGTGAGGGAATGGGACTGACCGCGGCAACGGTCAGCCACCATCTGGCCTGCCTCAAGGAAGCAGGTCTTGTCAGCGATCAGCGAAAAGGCCGATATATCTATTATGAGCTGAACACCTCGGTATTTGAGGATCTGTTGGGTTGGCTTTTGTCTCTTACAGGGGGTGAATCAGATGAAAAGGATTAACCGGACTGCGCTGATCAGCTGGGTGATTCTGCTGGCAGGGCTTGCCGGCGCATTGGTGTGTCTGCCCAGCCTGCCGGATCAGATCCCGATCCATTGGAACACCGCGGGAGAAATTGACGGCTGGGGGAGCCGGGCGTCGGCGTTTTGGCTGCCGCTGGCCGGACTGGGGTGTAATCTTTTATTTGCTCTTTTGCCGAAGATCGACCCCCGGCGGGAAAACTATTCCAAATTTTCGGGTGCCTATGGCGCTTTCCGGCTGATTTTCTCCCTCTTTTGGACGGGAATGGTGCTTTTGACCCTTTACAGCGCTTATGCGCCCGGCGCTCTGGAAGTTGGGCGCCTGATCCCCGCTGCGGTCGGAATCCTGTTCTGTGTGCTGGGAAATTATATGCCAAAATTTAAGCCCAATTACTTTGTGGGAATCCGCACACCCTGGACCCTCGCAAGTGAGATTGTCTGGCGCCGCACCCACCGTCTTGGCGGGCTGCTCTGGTTCTTTGGCGGACTTCTTTACTTTGTGATTAGCCTCTTGATCAAACCGGCCAGTGCTTTTCCCATAACCATTGTCGTGCTGTTGGTGATCGCAGTTTTGCCCTGTGCGGCAAGTTATTTTTACTGGCGTCAAGAGCAAAAGGGAAATTCTTCCGACGGGAGTTTTTCTAAAATGGACTGATCCGGTCTTCCTGTTTTGCCGTTTCTCTTTGAGCATTCGGCTCTTATCCGGGGTGACATCAGGAAATGACACCGGCTTTTGCTGGGTGTTTTTTTCCTCTTTTGGCAGAGGAATCCGCCTGTGCGCCTTGTTTTTGGCCGAAGTATCGGTTATAATGAATCTGTTACAGAATTAACAACCTCTCCCTGCTGGCGCGGGGACTGTAACCAATTCATTATCAACCTAAAATTTCATATTTGGGGGTAAGTCAGTATGCTGGTAAATGCAAGCGAAATGCTGAAAAAGGCTGTGGCCGGCCACTATGCGGTGGGCCAGTTCAACATCAACAATCTGGAGTGGACCAAGTCGATCCTGCTGACCGCAGAGGAGATGAAGGCCCCGGTGATCCTCGGTGTGTCCGAGGGCGCCGGCAAATATATGACCGGTTTCACCACCGTTGCCGCAATGGTCAAGGCGATGGACAAGTCTCTGGGCATCACCGTTCCGGTGGCTCTGCACCTCGACCACGGCACCTATGACGGGGCAAAGGCCTGCGTTGCGGCCGGCTTCACCTCGATCATGTTCGATGGCAGCCACTACCCCATTGATGAGAACGTCGCCAAGACCACCGAGCTGGTCAAGCTGGCGCATGACAACGGCCTGTCGATTGAGGCTGAGGTCGGTGCGATCGGCGGCGAAGAGGACGGCGTGATCGGCGCCGGTGAGGTCGCGGACGCTGACGAGTGCAAGCGGATTGCGGATCTGGGCATCGACTTCCTCGCTGCCGGCATCGGCAACATCCACGGCGTCTATCCGGCAAACTGGAAGGGCCTCGACTTCGACGCTCTGGCCCGCATCAAGGAGAAGATCGGCGAGCTGCCTCTGGTGCTGCACGGCGGCACCGGCATCCCGGCCGACATGATCAAGACCGCCATCTCGCTGGGCGTTGCCAAGATCAACGTCAACACCGAGTGCCAGCTCTCCTTCGCTGCCGCCACCCGCACCTATATCGAGGCCGGCAAGGATCGCGAGGGCAAGGGCTTTGATCCCCGCAAGTTCCTCGCGCCCGGCGCCAAGGCAATTCAGGATACCGTCCGCGAGAAGATCGAGCTGTTCGGTTCCGCCAACAAGGCGTAAGTTTTCCGCATACCAGATACCAAAAGAGGGTCGCCCTATGGGGCGGCCCTCTTTTTTTGCATCTTTTTTGGAGAAATGTTCCGTCAGCTGAAATAGACGACTTCCTGTTCCGGCTTCTGCGCCGGTTCAATCGACTCGGCAACCAGCACCGGACCCTTGCCCCCATAAATGGCGGCATATTCGATCTTGATCTTCGCCGTGACGGTGACCCAATCCCTGCTCTTCAGGCTTGCCGCCTTTTCGTACTTGCAGACAAGCCCCACAAAGGTGATGTCCTCGACGCAGCAGGTCATCACAAACCGGCCCGCCGCAAAGGCGCCCTTGGGCACCCGGGGAGACTGCGCCACCTGCGCGAGGAACTTCACCCGCTTGCCCGCATACTTGGTGGGGTCATCGGTGATGTCCATATACCACAGCCCGAAATCGTCATCCTCGATCTCGATGGGATCCGACTCGAGATCAAAGGGAAGCGGATCCTCGATCTCGTCGTACTCAACACTGCCGTCAGGATACTCATAGATAATATCGCTGCGCCGGTTTGCGCTGCGGATAATGCGATGCAGCTCCTCTTTGTCGGTATCCGGGCCGCATCGGTTAAAGAGTACCATCTCGGCGCTGGCCAGCCGCTCCACCACCAGCGAGCGCATATTGGCGTTGTACAGGGCAAAACTGCCCGCGTCCGCCACCATGATATGCTGATAGAGCTGCCAGTTACGGGGCATGTTGGTGATCAAAACCGACATCGGCCACATTCCATTGTACTCCATCAGAACCCGGTCGCTGTGATACTTGGCGGTGAGGTTGCGCAGATACTCGGCGGTCATTTCAGACTGATCCTCAATCGTGATGATGGTGACATTCTCCCCACCGGCGAATTTTTTGGGATCGTACTCCTCTTCCCCCTCCTCACAGAGGATCAGAAGGGTCTTTTCCCCGCTGGAAAAACGGGGATCCGCCATTGTCTCCTGCACAAAACTGGTCTTGCCGGCATCCAAAAAGCCGGTAAACAGGTAAAGCGGAATCATGTGCGCCCTCCTCTCAGGCCAGATGGAACAGCTCGGCGAGGTTCTCCTCATCCAGCTTGGAGCCGATCACACAGAGCCGGCCGGTCACATCCGCGCCGCCCCGGCGAATCTCGATCTGCCCCGGGACATAGTCGAAAT
>CALXIJ010000132.1 GCA_944388335.1 uncultured Pygmaiobacter sp. | reverse complement strand
GGACGAGATCGACTCCGCCTTCACTGCCGCCCGCGATTGCAAGGGCAAGCCCACCGCCATCGTGATGAAGACCACCAAGGGCAAAGGGGTCAGCTTCATGGAGAATCAGGTCGGCTGGCACGGCAAGGCTCCCAACGATGAGCAGTACGAAATCGCGATGAGCGAGCTGAAGGCGCAGCTTGCGGAACTGGAGGCTGAGTGATATGGCAGATGTGAAAAAGATTGCCACCCGCGAGAGCTACGGCAACGCGCTGGTGGAACTGGGCAAGGAGCACGATGATCTGGTCGTGCTCGACGCCGATCTGGCCGAAGCGACCAAGACCGGCATCTTCAAGGAGGCATTCCCCGACCGTCACTTTGACTTCGGCATTGCCGAGGCGAATATGATCGGTGCAGCCGCCGGCATGAGCACCGCCGGGTTGGTTCCGTTTGCCTCTACCTTTGCAATGTTTGCTGCGGGCCGTGCGTTTGAGCAGGTTCGCAACACCCTCGGCTATCCTCACCTCAATGTCAAGATCGGCGCCACCCATGGCGGCATCTCGGTCGGCGAGGACGGTGCCTCTCATCAGTGCTGCGAGGATTTTGCGCTGATGCGGACCATCCCGGGTATGGTTGTGATTTGCCCCTCCGATGACGTCGAAGCCAAGGCCGCTGTCAAAGCTGCCTATGAGCACAAAGGACCTGTCTATCTGCGCTTTGGCCGTCTGGCAGTGCCGGTGATCAACGACACCCCCGATTACAAGTTTGAGCTGGGCAAGGGCATCACCCTCCGCGACGGCAAGGACATCACCGTTGTCGCCACTGGCCTGATGGTTGCCGAGGCTCTCGATGCCGCCAAGGCTTTGGCGGACGAGGGGATCGACGTCCGGGTCATCAATATCCACACCATCAAGCCGCTGGATGAGGAATTGATCCTCAAAGCTGCGAAGGAGACCGGTAAGATCGTCACCGCCGAGGAGCACAATATCATCGGCGGTCTGGGTGAGGCGGTCTGCAGCTGTCTGGCCGAGAAGTGCCCCACTCCGGTGCGCCGAATCGGTGTCAACGACGAGTTCGGTCATTCCGGCCCGGCCGCTGCGCTGCTCAAGCAGTTCGGCCTGTCGGCGGAGCACATCGCCGAGGTCGTCCGCGAGATGGTGAAATAACTGCCGTCATCAATTTTATCGCGGCGGATCAGCCTTTTGCGGTTTGTATCTATGGTAAATAACCGCTGACGTGATCCGCAGAAAGGATTTTATTCCGTTTGACAGATCCGTAGTTCGGGATCTGCGAACCAGTAAATTACCACACAAAAAATCCGTGAAATTAAGAGGGCGGGGATCCCGATCGGATCCCCGCCCTCTTATTATCTTATTTTCTGAATCAACAGCGATAAAGCTGCCGTTTTATTTTACCATCGAGACAATGATGTCACAGCATTGTTCCAGACTGAAATAGCCGCTGTTGAGGGTCATGTGGTAGTTATCCGCCATGCCCCAGACCTGATCAGTGTAGTGGCGATACTGGGAAGCGCGGCCCTTATCCTTCTTTGCAATCGCCTTCTCCGCATTTTTTGCGGGCAAGCCGTACTCCTCAATCGCCCGCTTTACCCGCTGTTCCAAAGGCGCATGGATAAAGACATTAAAACAGTCCTTGCGCTCCCTGAGGATGTAATCTGCCGAACGACCCACAATGACACAAGGATCTTTTTCTGCCAGTTCCCGGATAATATTGTTTTGCAGGATCTGAACCTTGTCTGCGGGGGGAAGCGTTTCGGGGGTGAAACCCGCCTGTGTATAAAGTCCGCCGACCGAGAGGCCATACAGCAGGCTGCCAGTAGCGGCATACTCTCCGCTCTCCTCTATGAACTCCAGCGCAAAGCCGCTTTTATTGGCAACCATCTGGATCAATTCCCGATCATAGAACTTATATCCAAGACGTTCCGCCACCATTTTGCCGACCGTTCGCCCGCCGCTGCCGTATTCGCGGCTGATCGTAATGACCCTCTTTAACATACAACAGACCTCCATTCCCAAAAAGCAGTCAAAAAACTGTGCAGATTGTCAATACATAGCTTTCTGATCGGCTTTGTTTTTGTACTTTTATTATAATCTTTGCAGCAATAAACAACAAGAGTGATTTTGTCAAAATTTTGGCGTATTTTCTTGTTTTCCCTTTTTCTTTTGCTCTAGATTAAGCGGAAAGAGAATCTTTTACAAATCTTTCCCCTTTTTATTTACATTTTACACAAATTATAAATAAAATGTAAATAAAAAGTTGACATATTACCAATGTCTGCTTATGATAATAGCGTGAAGTGATTGCAAGAGATTTGAGACTGCAGGCACTCCCGTTCGAAGCGGGATTGCTATGCAGTTTTTTTATTGTCAAAAATACAGCGACTCATCTCTCTGCCATCACAAAAAAGACGCAGAACAGCAACAGGGAGGATCGAAACACGAAGATCAAGAACGACACCATCCGCAAATGACTCACCCTGATCATTGTCGCTACGGCAGGTGGCTTGATGACCAAACTGCCCTATCTGCGCGAGACCTACATGGACCCGCTGCAGGCTGCCACCGGAGCAACTAAGACACAGCTCGGACTTCTGATGAGCGCCTACGGCATTGTCAACTTCATCTGCTATTTCCCCGGCGGTGTTCTCGCCGACCGCTTCAGCGCGAAAAAATTGATCGCGGTCTCCTGCTTTGGAACCGGCCTTATCGGCCTGTGGTACTACACGATGCCCGGCTTTGTCAGTCTCGCCGTCATTCATGGACTGTTTGCGATTACCACGGTCTTCACCTTTTGGGCCGCGATGGTCAAGTCCATCAACAATCTCGGCGGACCGGAAGAGCAGGGACGCCTGTTCGGTTTTCTCGAGGGCGGCCGCGGTCTGATCGGCACCGTTGCGGCATTCGGCTCGGTTGCAGCCTTCGCCCTTGCACCGGATGATGTCGGCGGTATAAAGAACGCAATCATGTTTTACAGCATCGCCCTTTTGGCCTGCGGCGTATTGGTCATGATTTTCATGCAGGACAACAAGCCGGTCAAGATCGAGAAAGCCGCCTCCGACAAGCTGAAATGGAAAGATGTTATGGAGGTTGTCAAGATTCCGCGGGTCTGGCTTTGCGGCATTCTGGCCACCTGCAACTATTCTGCTCTGATCTTCCACGGCTATGTGACCGGCTATCTGTCCGAGGCCTTTGGCATCAGCAACACCGTCGTTGCACATCTCTCGGTCGTGCGCACCTACTTTTTGATGATGATCGGTTCTCTTGCCGCAGGCCTCCTCGCCGATAAGCTCGGCAGCCGAATCCGCTTTATGCAATATGCCTATTTCGGAATGGCCGTCTTTGCCAGTCTCTATGTGCTGATCCCCGCCGGACCGAATGCACTGCCTCTCATCATCGCAAACTTCATCGTCTACGGCCTGTGCCTTTACAGCATCAAAGCACTCTACTTCTCCACCATCGATGAGCTGCTGATCCCCAAACGGCTGGCCGGCACGGCATCCGGCATTATCTCGCTGCTCACCTATGCGCCGGAGATCTTCCTCTATACCGTTTCCGGCCAGATGGTAGATAAATATGTCGGCACCTCTACCCCGTTTGCCGGCTATATCCACTGCTTCATCTGGATGGCTGTGCTCTCGGTCATCGGCTTTATCACCGGCATTGTGCTGCGCCGTCTGAACAAAAAGGCCATCGAGCGGATGCGGGCACAGAGGCTTGCGCCGGAAGCATAGCTCTGAAAAAACAAAATTGGAAAAGAAGGGAATATCATGCTTCTCTCATCGGTAAACAGCGACTACAACAATGATCTTCACAGCTGGGCGCAGATCGAGCGTCAGGTCAAAAATATTGCCAAGGCCGGTTTCACCCACATTCAATGGATCCATGATTGGGATGGAGAATATCTTTACAGCCCCAGCGAGATGTTTCAGGTACGGGACCTTTTGCGGGATTGCGGACTCAGAGCCCATACCATCCATGCGTCGGAGGGCGGCAAACGGACAGTCATTCGGGATGGCGTCCCTGTCTTTCGAAATGGGGAGCGGTTCTCCGAGATCCGCAAGGACTACACCTCTGCCAACGAATACACACGTCTGGCCGGTGTGGACCTGCTGAAAAACCGGATCGACCTTTGCAGCCATATCGGTGCGAGCGCAATGGTTCTGCATATGCAGATGCCGTGGCAGTGGTTTGAGGAGAATCCGCAAAACAAGGAGGATTATTTCCGGCAGGTGTACAAGAGCTTTGACGAAATTGCCCCCTACGCCAAGGCAGCCGGCGTGCGCATCGCGCTGGAAAATCTCATCTGCACCCCGATGCGGCTGCAGGAGGAACAGTTTGATCGGATGTTCGATCGATATGACGATGACTTTCTCGGCTTTACCTTCGACTCCGGACATGCAACCTTGGTCTGTGGCAGTGATTACCTTTATTTCTTGAAGAAATACCACTCCCGCCTCTACGCCACCCATCTGCAGGAAAACCACGGCATCGATCCGGCCTTTTCCACCGACCCCACAAAAGCGCTCACCAGCGACAGTCACTGGGTGCCCATGGATCCCCGTGGCGGCGGGCTGATCGACTGGGATGAAATTGCCCGTTGGGTTGCCAAAGCGCCGCTGGATCTGCCCGCAGATTTCGAGGTCGGTATCTACGGCGACACCGAAGAGCAGGAGCTGGAACAGTTGACCGCCTGCCGCGCTGTTGCGGAGCGGTTCTATCAGATGGTTCTCTCCCACAAATCAACCTGAGCTTATTCCAAATTAAGTCCATCGCCCCAGTTGGCCATCTGACAAACCCTGTAAGATTTTATATTATCAGCAAAGCCCCTTAAGGGGCCACGAATTGGTATGAAATCCGCATTCCATTTTCGTGGTATTCCCCTCAAGGGGCTTCTTTTATGCCTGTGTCTGCCTGTGTCTCCATGTCAGATTCCAGATACTTTATAGAGATTATCCGGTCTTCTCTCCGATCTTGTCACAGCCGCTCTTTGACAAAAATCATAAAATTTCAAGTTGGGTTCTTCATAATAAAAGTGAGAATTATTCCGCATGATGCAGCATGATCATTTTTTGATCTGGTGTCACTTTTTAAGATTACCGCAAATACGCAAAAAACGAGTATTCACCTTATTTCTTAAACCTTGTTGTCTCAAACCGGAAATGATAAGGTAAATACAGAAAAGCCCGGTCTTTTGGACAGTCTGGCGAACCAATTGAAAGCAAAAAAGGAGGAATACATGTGAGTACGGGAAAATACGATTTTGGCACTTTTGTTGACCGGATGGGAAAAGATTCTATTGCCACGGATACCGTTCCTTTCCCCTTCGAACCGGAACAGGGAATCAAGCGAATTCCAATGTGGGTGGCTGACATGAGCTTCCCCACAGCACCATTTATCATCGACGCCATAAAGAAACGTCTGGAAACACCGAGCTTTGGTTATTTTAAAACATCTGAAAAGTATTTTGATGCGATTATCCGATGGCAGAAGGTGCGCAATGGGGTGGAAGGCCTTGCACCGGAAGATATCGGATATGAAAATGGTGTGCTCGGCGGCGTAAACTGTGCTGTACAGACCTTTACCGCTCCCGGGGAGCAGATTCTTGTGCACTCTCCGGTCTATGTCGGGTTTAAGGGAACCTCTCGGACAACAGGGCGTCCGTTTGTGCTGTCTGAGCTAAAAAGGGATAAAGACGGAATCTGGCGTATGGATTTCGATGATATGGACCGCAAGCTCAAGGAAAATAACATCCACTTTGCGATCTTCTGCTCCCCGCACAATCCGACCGGTCGTGTCTGGGAGAGATGGGAGATTGAAAAGGCCATGGAGATCTATGCAGCAAACGACTGCATCGTCGTGTCAGACGAGATCTGGTCGGACATCATCATGCCGGGGAATCATCATATTCCCACCCAGTCGGTGTCGGAGGATGCAAAAAAACGCGTACTGGCTTTCTATGCGCCGAGCAAAACCTTCTCTCTGGCCGGGCTGATCGGCTCCTATCATATTATCTATAATAAGCACCTGCGGGATCGCATGGCCCGCGTCAGCGCAATGAGCCATTACAACTCTATGAACGTTCTCTCAATGCACGCGACGATTGGCGCTTT
The DNA here is from genome assembly GCA_944388335.1 of uncultured Pygmaiobacter sp. Lineage (GTDB taxonomy): Bacteria > Bacillota > Clostridia > Oscillospirales > Ruminococcaceae > Pygmaiobacter. Next base: position 6,535 of record CALXIJ010000132.1, on the reverse strand, counting down.
CTCCGACGACGGTTTTGAATGGGTCGATGAACTGGTACAGGTCATTGACCAAAACTTCCAATATGCATGTACCTTTATTCGGGAAAATTTCCCCGGGGTAAAGGTCATGCGGCCACAGGGGACTTATATGCTCTATCTCGACTGCGCCGACTGGTGCAAAGAACATGGGGTTGACATCCATGAACTGCAAAAGCGCGGCGTGCTGGCGGGGGTGATCTGGCAGGACGGCGAGGCTTTTTTGATGAATGACACCATCCGGATGAACCTCGCGCTGCCGTTTGATCTGGTGAAAGAGGCGTTTGACCGACTCAAGGAGAAAGCCTTTATCTGAGCAACGCATAAGGCCGACCGGATAACCCGATCGGCCTTTTTTCAGAATAACATAAAACAGATGGAGCACATTGCAGCAAGGTCACTGCAATGTGCTCCATCTGTTTTAATCGTGGCTTGATCAGAGGAGTCTGCGGCCGAATCAGCCGGCCTTCTGCCGCCGATTCATCAAAACCAGCAGGACAACCGAGCAAAAGCTCACTGCGAAGAAAACCCACAGCGCCGGCAAATAGGTACCGAACCAGTCATAGGCGTACCCTGTCAGGGTGCCGAAAACCGCACTTGCCAGACTGGAAATCATCAATGAGGTCGAATAGATTCGCGAGAACTGTTCCCGATTATACAGCATCTTGATGATCTGCCCCACCGCCAGCGTACTGCAGAAGAAAACCGCGCCGAGGAACGCGGCGGCGATAAAGTTGACCCACAGTATCTTTGTCCCGACAATAAATAGCAGGAAGGCAAGAGTGACACAGGAAAATCCCATAATGCTGGTGCGCAGCGGATTGATCCTGTCGCAGAGAAATCCCATGGCCAGCTTGAACAGCATATTGCCGATCATCGCGGTGGAAACCATTAGCGCGCCGCTCGATGCCGACATCCCGACGCTGGAAGCAAAGGTTGCAAGATGGGAGACCATGCAGAAAGCGGCCGTGACCAAAAACATCACCGCGATGATTGCGCGGTAGTTGAAATCCTTTTTGAACGGCTGACCTGCCTTATCTGCAGTATCCGGCGCTGCCTTGAGCTTCCGCTCCCCGCCGTAGGGCTGCATCGATTTCAGCTCAGGAGACACCGCAGCCCCAAGCGCCGGCAGGCAGAAGCAGACGGTTACGACCGCGAGGATGGTGATGGCGAACTGCCATCCCCTCTGTTGGATGATGCTGCTGAAAATGGGGCTGAGAATGGCTGTCACAATCCCGCTCATGCTCATCGCGACCCCCAGCACGGTACCGCTTCCTCTGGAAAACCAGTTGTCCACCAAAAAGTTGATGGAGGTCATCCCGATCAGGCAGCCTCCCAGACCCTTGATCAGGAAGCAGACAGCGAGCACCGGCACTGAGGTGGCAAGCGTACTCGCCGCAACCCCTCCCGCGACCATCAGGGTGCCCAGCGCTACAATACCCTTGAATGGAAATTTTTTCAGGATAGTCGGCATTAGTTTTGCCGCAAATCCGGTGATGACCGAGCTCATGGTGATGCACAGGGAAACATCTCCGATCCCGCCGTTGATCGCAGACGCCATCGATTTGTAAAACAGGCTCAGGCAGTTTGCAAGGCCCGGGCCGGCGATATAAAGCCCGCTGGCGCAGGCCATGATCGCGATGTACATCAGGCCGTTTTTCTGTTTGATCACTTCTTTATCTCGACCCCTTTCTCAACACCCGCCCAGATCAGACATACGCTTTCAAGAATCGGGCAGTAATTCCGAGTACCTCAGGAGTCCAGAAAAACTGGCTGTGGTTTGCGCCGCGCACCTTATAAAAATCTACCCGCTTACCGCACTCTTTGAGCTTGTTGTACATGATAACGCTCTGCTCGAAGGGAACAATCGCATCCATATCCCCGTGAATCAGCAGGAAGGGCGGATAGTTCTGATCCTTATGGATATAGCTCACCGGACTCAAGCGCGCGACATTATCGGGGTTCTTCGCCCCCTCCTTGCCCAGCAGCACATCAAACAAGATCGGACGTGCAAACTTGCCTCCCTCAACAAATGGGCTGAATTCCGAGACCCCGTAGTAAGCAACGCAGGCACAGACACTGGAATCCTCTTCGGGATAGATGCCCTCATCAAATTCCCTCGTCCAGCCGGTCGAGCCGACCATCAGCGCGGTGTGTCCGCCGGAGGAATGCCCCCAAACCGCAATGCGGGTCGGATCGATACCGTAGAACTCGGAATTCGCCTTCAAGAACCGGATCGCAGCCTTGACATCCGAGACAAATCCGGGAAACTTTTCGACATAGGCGGAGCGGTATTCCACCGACGCCACCACAAATCCCTGACGCGCGATATCCACCAGCAGCGGCAATGTGCTGTAACAATTTTGTTTGCCCCATGCCGAACCCTGCACAAAGACGACACAGGGCATCCGGAGGGTAGACTGGTAGGGGTTCATGCCGCCGAACTGCTCCTCATCGTTGTTCTCACTGCGTACCTCGCCGCGCGCCTTGGCATCGGCAGCCTGCTGTTCGGCCTGCCGCTGCGCCATCAGCCCGGCCGGGACATCGGGATAGAGCATCTGCAGATGCAGCGGAATTCCGCTGCGCACATCGTAGACCACATCGTTGAGGTATGTCACATATCCGGGATCAGATTTATCGGCGTAGAGGACCTTCATCCCCGGAACTTCGGTTTCATCGGAGGGGATGATGTGATTTTGACTGTATGTGGGCATAATGATTCTCCTTTCAGCACTGCGTTTTTTGTTGCAGTTCCAACTGGTAGCGGATACCGGCCTCGAGATGCGGAATCGCAAAAACGCGGTTATGGATTCCCATCTCCTGATCGAACCGGAACGAAATTCCCTGTCGGTTCAAGAACTGTGCAAAGGTCTGGTTGCTTTCGAGAAGCGGATCCTCGGTCCCGCAAGCCATGTAGATCGACGGAATGGGTCTCTTCTCCGCTTTTAGATATTTGAGCAAAACCTCAGGATTATTTCGGCTCTCGAGTACCTGATCGGGCTCTCCGAAGACCTGCCGGTAGTAATCATAGTCGGCAATATCGCGATATCCCGGTCTCATCCCGGCAACGGTGTAGATCACCAGCGCCGATGAGACCGCAACGATACCGCAGAATTGTTCGGGATGACCCAGTCCGACATGGAGCGCACCGAACCCACCCATCGAAAACCCGCAAACCAGCGTGTCCTCCCGGGAGGCAAACAGCCCGAGGTGTCGGCGCAGGAATGCCGGCAGCTCAACGCTGACAAAGTCATCATAGGCTCTTCCCGTCCCGGTCTGATTGAGATAAAAGCTATTTTCTCCCGACGGGCAGACAACGGCAAGATTGTATTTTTCAGCCAGCTGATGCAGATTTCCTGTCAGCATGAATTCCTCCCCCGACCCCTGATACCCGTGCAGGGTCAGCAACATTTTGACCGGCCGCTGATAATACGGGCTGGCGCTATTCTCTGCCGAAACCGGTTCTGACGGGAGTGCGACCACAAGATCGGTGTGACGCTGCAGAGACTGAGAAAACATGGTAATTTTCATCTGAATCACTCAAGTTTCCCCCCTCTCTCATAGATCGGCTCTGCATTCCATATAGACCGGAAGATTTGGGTAGAGCGAGCGGTAGCACTTTTGATCCTCCACCTGATTCGACAGCTGGCTAATCCTGACTGTGTTGCGGATACAGCGCAGCAGCTGGAGCCGGGAGAGCGTCCCATCTGCAAGTGCTGTGCGGATGCTTTCATGATCCTCTGGTTTGCCCGGCATAACAAGGTCGTTGCCTGCCGCGAGGCAGCCTGCCGCAGTGCATTCGCCCGCCGTGGAGGTCGTGGTGGTAGTCCAGTCGGTCATAATCAGCCCCGCAAACCCCCACTCGTCCCGGGCAACCTTGGTGCACAGATCATAGCTGTTTGCCGCATGGATTCCGTTGACCATGTTGTAGGAGGTCATGATCGCCATCGGCTGTGCGGTCTTGACTGCGATCTCGAATCCCTTGAGATAAATTTCCCGCAGAGCTCGTTCGCTGAGGATACTATCCGAGCCCTTGCGCTTTTCCTCCTGATTGTTGCAGGCAAGATGTTTGATGGTAGTACCGCAGCCCGGCATCGACTGCACACCGCGTGTGATGGCAGCCGCAAAGGCGCCCGAGACCAGCGGATCCTCGGAATAATACTCGAAGTTGCGCCCGCACAGCGGGTTGCGGTGGATGTTCATGCCGGGGGCAAGCCAGAGTGAAATCTCAAACTCGAGCATCTCCCCACCGATCATCTTGCCAATCTCTTCAACCAGCGGCAGATTCCAGCTCTGCGCCAACAGAGTTCCAACCGGAATCGCGGTGCAATACTGATAATAGGAGGTTCCCTGCTTCGGCTCATCACTCGAGAAAAAGCCATTTTCCAGCGAATCTTGTACCGTGCCGACCTCAAGCTGTCCATCCACAACTCGGTAGTGATTCTTGAGCCGCAGGCCCGCCGGTCCATCCGCCAGCACAATGCTGGGAATATTCCAAGGTGAACAGGCAAGCAGATTTTCTGTTTCTGCCGCTGCGCCCGGGACAGTCCAGCCCGCATTGCCGAGCTCCCCTGTCTGGGCCTTCATCCTACCGGTGGAGAGGGCGAGAAGCTGATCGTCATTTAATTTTGAAACAAGCTGCCAAGCCGGATCCCCCGGATCAGCGCCGACAGGAGTATAATCCACCGTCTCGGCGACAAAGGCGCCGGCATCCAACTTGCAGACCGGCATTTTTGCACTCTGAGCCTGCCAAATCTGTTGGCGGGCCATCATCCGATCAGGATCCGGCCGCAGCAGTGGGATTGTTTCTTGCTGAGGGCAAATGTGATCGCATTGGGAGAGCTGGATCGGCTGGCCGATGACGACGGTGCCGGCCAGTGCTGCGCTCTCAAGCGAATTTCCGATCCAGATGCCGTACTGCCCTGCCTGCAAAGCCCAGACGCCGCGCTCTTCATAGAAGCTCGCCATTGAAGCCGCGTCAAAGGAGAGGTTCAGTCGCTGCGACTGTCCGGGCTGCAACAGATCGGTCTTTCCAAAACAGCACAACCGCCTAAATTCCTTTGACAACTGTTCCTGTGGGCAGGAGACATACAGCTGCACCACCTCTTTGCCGGGATACTGGCTGCCGATGTTCTTGACCTGAACATCGACGGAGATCATCCGTCCGTTCGCACTGATCGTTCCAGCTACGAGTTCGAACCGGGTGTAAGACAGTCCGAAGCCAAACCCATACCGCACCGGCTTTTCAAAGGTATCAAAGTACCGGTATCCGACATAGATATCCTCCCGGTATTCCGCTTTCCAGCCGTCCTGCCACCGGCTGCCAAAGTATTCCGCGCTAGGATAGTCCTGATATCGAAAGGCCCAGCTGTCTGTCAGTTTTCCGGAGGGCACCACATCACCGGCAATCAGGTCTGCCAGCGCGTTGCCCCCCTCCTGACCTGCCTGTCCCATCAGCAGAATGGCCGAGAGGTTCGGGATTTCATCGGTAAACGTAAGATCGACCGGCCCACCGGTGTTGAGCACGAGCACGATATCCCGATATGCTTTGGAGATCTGCCGCAGCAGCGCCAATTCTTCTTCTGTCAAATAGTAATCTCCCGGCTCTTCTCTGCGATCGACCGCCTCACCGGCGTTCCGGCTCAGCACATATACCGCGATGTCCGCGCCATCTGCACAGGCCGCCTTGGTATCAAGCGGGCTGCCGCAGGGGATGATGAACGGATTCATTGCATAGGCATAAAAGAAGTTTCCATTGACCCCCGGGGCATTCACGCTGTCAAAGATTTTTTTGCGCCAATGCTCCCGCGCATCATGGTAGATCTGTTCAAATTCATCCAGCCATCCAATGCTGGTCAGCTGGTATCCCGCCTCTTCAAGTCCCTGTCTGACCGAGATACTGTCCCGGGAATTGACGTCGCCTGAGCCGGTGCCCCCTTTCACCGTCACCTGTGCTCCGGCCCCGTACAGCGCGATTTTTCTTCCCTTCGGGATGGGAAGCACCCCGCCCCGATTGCGCAGCAGAACCATCCCCTCCGCAGCCATCCTACGCGCAAGGCGGCGGTTTTCTGTTTCCCGGGGACTGACCGCATCAGTCAGAGCGCCGGTATAGCCTCGATTTCTCAGTTTCATAGCATCACCTCATCCTGTCCCGCCGCTTTGCAGTGCAGTTCTCCTGCGGGATCTGTATTTTCGTCACATTGCTTTAGGCTGTCATTTTCCTCGGTTCGCATTGGAATCCGGTGGTAGCGAAGATACACCCAGGCACCCAGGGCGGCAGACAAGGCATAGCCCAGTGCCTCAAGCAGCAGTGTTCTTTCCCCTTTGAATATCACAAACCAGATCACGCTGGCAGTGACCGGCACGCAGCTGAAGATCACCCGCAGCACCGGCGCGACCGACAGAATGTTGTTTACATCCTCATAGGTCATCTTGGTTGTCCGGTAGCGCGCGGCAAAGAACTGAAGCACCCCTCGCAGCTCATAAATGTGGCAGCAGAGCATAAGGGCAAAGGCCAGAA
>CALXIJ010000131.1 GCA_944388335.1 uncultured Pygmaiobacter sp. | reverse complement strand
CCTCTGCTACACCGGAGTCGACGTGCTCTCGGTGCTGACCGCGGCGGGGATCAAGCGGGACAACTTCAGGTTTGTCGAGGTGGTCAACGACGGCACCCAGACCCCCGGCCAGGCGGTGGACGTGGATCGTAGGCCGGGCTCGACGATGAACCCCGAGACCGACACCATCACCGTCTATATGGCGGGCGCGCTGCCGACCCCGCCCCCCACCCCGACCCCCCCGACCCCCACCCCGACCCCGCCCCCTACTCCCACCGCGTCGGCGACTACTCAGGCAGGTGCCGCTTGACTCCAATCAGGAACAGGGGGAGTAGCCCGGCGATCGAGGCGGGTGCGGCGGCACGGAACAGTGCCGGGAAAAGGCCGCTTTTGCGCGGCTGCGGCGGGGCGTGATCGCCCATTGTCACTTTAGTTCTCGGTGCAAAATTGCTCAATCCGATAGAAGAAAAGGCCCCGGCACGGGTTTTGTGCCGGGGCCTTTCGCTTGTCCTTTGCCGCAAAATCCCCTTGCCGCAGGTCAAAAAGCGCCCCGGATCCAAAGATCCGGAGCGCTTTTGACAGCAGGGAAAGGCGGTCGCTCAAGGTAGGAAAGCGGCGCCGGATGACGCGCCCGCCGGAGCGGGAGAAAAGGGATCTTTCTCCGCCGCGGCAAGAAAAAAGCGGTGCGCATCCAAAGGCGGGCTTGTCCGTTTTACGGGAGAGATCAGAAGGGGACACCGGAAACCAGAATAATATTTGCATAGGAGGTCTGCTCCCCGGTGCGCACCACCGCTTTGGAGTCCTCGCTCATCCGTTTAAAGGTCTCGTGCGGCACATATTCCACGGGGATGGAATCTCCGAGACAGTCGAGGATCTGCCGTTCCATCTGGGGAGATACTGATTTGATTTCCTCGGCGAGGATTGCACGCTCCACCTGAAGTTCGGCCAGAACCGTCTGGAGCGTTTCGATAAAACCGGGAACCCCGGCTTTGAGAGCGAGATCCAACCTCTTGGCGTTTCCCCGGATCGGAAGCCCGCAATCCCCCAACGTGAGGGTCTCAGTATGCCCCATTTCCGCAATCACCGCTGTGATACCGGCATTCAGCAGAACAGCATTTTTTTTCATATTTTTCCTCCTGTGCAGTTATTTCCCGGTTGCGCGCAGCATCCGCTTATTTTTCATATCGTCCAGATAGACCGCGATCAGGATGACAACACCTTTGCAGATATATTGCCAGAAACTGTTCATCCGCAGAAGGTTGAGGCCATTGTTGATGAATCCGATGATCAGGACGCCTAAGACGGTGCCGAGCACGCCGCCCTGACCGCCGCCCATCGAGGTGCCGCCAAGCACGACGGCGGCGATGGCGTCCATCTCCATGCCGGTCCCAAGCGCGGGCTGCATCGAGGTATTGCGGCTGGTGTAGACGAGTCCGGACAATGCGGCCATGGTGCCGGAGGCCGCATAGATGAAGCGGCGGATCCGCTTGACCCGAATACCGGAAAATTCAGCGGCTTTTACATTGCCGCCGGTGGCATACATATGCCGTCCCAGACGGGAGAGGTTGAGAATCATATAGGTGGCGATGATGACGAGGATCATATAGACGACCGGCCAGGGGATAAAGCCCAAGGACCCGCCGCCGAATTCAAGAAAGGCCTCGTCGGTCAGCCGGAGTACGTTGGCAGAGGTGATGACATAGACGGTGCCGCGCAGAATGCTCTGCATCGAGTAGGTGACGATAAAGGGCGGCAGATTTGTGCTGGAGATGATAAATCCGCTGACAAAACCGACCGCTGCACCGGCGAGCAGGGAACACGCCGCGCAGATCCAGAATGGCACGCCGGCCAAGGACAGAAATCCGGCGATCATTCCGGAAAACGCCATCACGGAACCGGTTGAAAGGTCGATGCCGCCGCAGATCAGAATCATGGTCAGCGCACAGCTGACATACATGTTGGTGGAGATCTGCCGCATGACATTGATCAGATTCTGACTGGACAAAAAGTTATCGGTTGCAAAGGACAAAAAGAGAAAAACCAGCAGCAGGAACACGACCTGTCCAATATACTGTGTGAGAAAGGATCGCAGTCCGCCGCCCATTTTTGGCATCTTGAATTCGGTGTTCTTTTTTTCTTTTTCCATAATTTTTCCTTCTCATTCTTTCTTCACTTGTTCAGATGTTCACTGCGTACTTCATAATCTCTTCCTGCGAGATCTGATCCCGGCTGAGGACCTTTGAAATCTTGCCCTCCCGCATCACCAGAACGCGGTCGCTCATGTTGATGATCTCAGGCAGCTCCGAGGAGATCATAATAATGCCGATGCCCTGCTGGGCAAGGCTGTTCATCAGAGCATAGATTTCCGCCTTTGCGCCGACATCAATGCCTCGCGTCGGCTCGTCCATGATGATCAGCTTCGGGTCGGTTGCCAGCCAGCTGGCGATGACGACCTTTTGCTGGTTCCCGCCGGATAGATTTTGCAGCCGCGTCAGCTGAGAGGCCGCTTTGACCGACAGCTGATTCATGTATTGCGCGGTGATTCGGGATTCCTCTGTGCGGTTGACCCGAATGCCGTGAATGAACTTTTGCAGGACTTTGAGGGTGGTGTTAAACCGCACGGTTTGGAGCGGAATGATCCCCTCTTCGCGCCGGTTCTCCGGGATATAGGCGATTCCCTGCCGGTAAGCGTCCATCGGGTCTTTGGCCCGCAGCGGTTTTCCCAAGAAGAGGATTTCTCCCTTTGTGCGTTGATCCAGCCCCAAGATCGCCTTGACCGTTTCGGTCCGCCCTGCGCCGACCAGCCCCGCGATGCCGAGAATCTCACCTGCGCGAAGCGTGAAGCTGACATCCTCCACCTTGGGCGAGCACAGCCCCTTTACATCGAGCAGGACTTCACCGGGCGAATTATAGGTCCGCGTGTAGTAGTTGGTCACCTCGCGGCCGACCATCAGGCGGACAATTTCATCGTTGTTTGTCTGTGCGACCGGCATGGCCGCAACAGTCTCACCGTCCCGCAGGACGGTCACGGTGTCGGCGATGGTCGACAGCTCAGATAGGCGATGTGAGATGTAGATAATGCCGATGCCGCGGGCTTTGAGGCTGCGGATGTTGTGGAAGAGCGCGTCGATCTCCTTATCCGACAGGGAGGAGGTGGGCTCGTCCATTGCGATGATCTTTGCATTGAAGGAGACGGCCTTGACGATCTCCACCATCTGCTGCTGCGCGATGGTCAGACGGACGACCTTTTCGCGGGCGTCGAGGGAGAGTCCCAGATCATCGATGAACTTTTGGGCGGTGGTATACATTGTTTTGTAGTCCACGCGGCCGCCCCGCATCGGCTCCCGGTTGATATAGATGTTTTCGGCGATGGAAAGGTAGGGCACCAAAACCAGCTCCTGATGAATAATGCTGATTCCTGCCCGCTGTGCATCCAAGACGCCGTTGATTGACACCGGTTGGCCGTTGATGCGGATTTCCCCCTCATCCTTTGAGATGATCCCGCCCAATACATTCAGCAGGGTCGATTTTCCGGATCCGTTTTCCCCGACCAAGGCGTGTACCTCGCCGGCTCTCAGCTTCAGCTGTGCGCCTTTGAGGGCGTGTACGCCCGGAAATCGCTTGTGGATTCCGGACATTTCCAGCAGATAATTCTCCAAGCTAAATCCCCCTTTGGCATAAGAAGGGAGGCAGCGCAGCACATAGTGCGCGGCGCTGCCTCCCTTTTCATGCAGTATATCTGGAAATGATCTTCACAAAGCGGGCATTACTCCCAGTTCTCCAGATCGCGGTCCCCGATGTTGTCGGAGTTAATCATCCACATCGGGATCTGGAAATCCTTTTCATATTCGCCGCCGGTGCAGATGGCATAGGCGGCCTCAAAGGAAGCCTCGGCGAGATCTACCGGAGAGTAGACCAGTGTGCCGGCCAATTCGCCCGCGCTGATTGACTGTTTACCGGCGGGGGACCCATCAAAACCATACACCTTGATATCCGCCCGGTCGAGCTGTTTGCAGGTGGCATAGCAGCTGAGCGCCGAGGAGTCGTTGAGCGCCACAAAGGCGGTGATCTCCGGGGTGGACATCAGCAGGTCCTCGGTATAGGTGGAAACCTGATTGGTATCGGTGACGATCTTCTCAGCGATCACGATGTCATCGCGCCCTTTGTCCTTAAATGCGTCCGCCATGCCGACAAAGCGGTCGCCGATCGCGGTGATCTCGGGTTTGTTCAGGGTGCCGACCGTTGCGCCCTCGGGCAGCTGATCGGCCAGATACTCGCCCAGCGTATAGCCGGCTTTGTAGTTGTCCGCGGAGATGAAGCTGGTCACCAGAGGCTGATCCTCCTCCACCACGCGGGAGTCCGCATTGACAATGGGAACACCGTTTTCATCGGCATACTTCAGCGCCTGACCGAGTGCGGAGTAGTCGGCGGGCAGTACGACCAGCACATCAATTCCCTGAGAGACCAGATCTTCGATGTTGCTGACCTGTGTCGAGGCCACGCTGTTGGCGTCGGTGAAGGTGACATCCACACCCTTGGCCTCGGCGGCGGCGACGAAAGCATCCTTGAAAGCCACGGCCCAGTCGGCGGATTGGTTGTGCATCGACAGGCCCATCAGGATCTTGTCACCGGACGCTGAACCCGAGGCACCCGCGCTGCCCGAACCGCTGGAGGAATCTCCTCCGCAGGCGACCAAAGAAAGTGACATTGCCAACGCGAGAAGGACTGCTAGTAACTTTTTCATGATCTGTCTCCTTTTCTTTTTTTATTTCTCACGCAGATCGCGTGACTGTTTCATCCGGTATCAAATTGGTTTATGCTTTCAGGAAATCGCAGATTCGGTTGAGCGCATCGAAGGTCTCGGTGTAGGTGCGGAGGATAAAGGCGTGGGGCATGCCCTTATACACGTGGTATTCCACCTCGACGCCGGCCTGCTGGAGCAGGTTGGCGTAGATCAGCCCGTCATCCACCAGCGGGTCGCACTCCGCCTCGATGAAAAGCGCCTTCGGCAATCCGGTGTGATCCTCAGCCAGCATGGGGGAGAGCAGGGGGTTGTGCAGGTCGGCGCCGACACCGGTGTACTCCTCATAGGGGTTCGGGCTGGAATTGCCGCCGATTGGTGCGTAGATGCTCGCCGATTTCTTTTTTACGGTTCCCGACATATCAGTGGCGGGATAAATCAGCACCTGCTTGTCGAGAGAGAGCTCTTGACGCTGCTTGGCCAGAATGGTGAGCGCTGCGGTGAAGTTGCCCCCGCCGCTGTCGCCGCCCACCGCGACACGGGCGGTGTCGATGCCAAACTGGTCCGCGTGGGCGAAAACCCACCGGATCGCCTCATAGCAATCATAGAGGCCGACGGGGAACTTGTACTCCGGCGCGAGCCGATACTCCACGGAGAAGGCGACGAGGTCCGCGTTTGCTGCAATGTAGGAGGGAACAAAATCATGGGTCTCCACGCTGCAGGTCTTATATCCGCCGCCATGGATGAAGATCAGCGCAGGGCGCTTCTTTTCGGCAGCCCGTACAGGCAGATAGTATTTCATCTGGATCTGCGTGCCGTCATAGGAGGAAAAAGAGAGATATTTTTTTTCAAGTTGATCATCTACCAGAAACGAGTCGGTGATGCTGCGGTAGAATTTGGCCTCCTGTGCAACGATCTCGGCTCTTCTTGCAGGATCAAAACCGGTAAAGTAGTCCGGATCCAGACAGACCTTGTCCGCAAGCTGACCGTACTCGCACTTCATAATGGGCTCATAGACTTTCACGGCGATATCCCCTTTCTTTTCTCCAGAAAATAGGTTGAAGCTTGTTGGATGGCTTGCCCTGAGAACCTCCTTTCTCTGCAATTTTCGAACAGGGGCAAGCCCCTGTACACGAGTTGAAAATAGAAGACAGTGAGCAAGGTTAACGTTTACCTTATAAGCGAAAACCTCATTTTTGGTTTCGCTTTTCCTCTATTTTGTCATACCGACTCACGGATCCGAAGTTCGAAATCCAGCGATTTTTTATAGAGGGGGTTTCCATACAAAATATGGTCGATCAGCATTTTTGCGGCCGAAGCACCCATCTGGTAGGCCGGTTGATAGACGGTGGTCAGCGGGGGACTGAGGTAACGGGAGAGGTAGATGTCATCAAAACCGATGACCTTGACCTGCTGTGGGATCTCGATCTTTCGTTCCTTGAGGGCGTTTAGCACCCCCACGGCAATCATGTCATTGCCACACACAACACCATCAATCTGCGACCGGCCGAGAATCACCTGCATCCCCTCATATCCGGTTTTGACATCGTAATGGTCCTGATAGACCCGCAGCGGATCCAATGCGATTCCCGCTTCTTCCAGTGCGCTGCAATACCCCTGATAGCGGTCGTATTTGGCGCTGTAATTTGCTGAGATAAATGCAATTTTGCGGCAGCCGCGATCGATCAGCAATTTCGTGCTTTCATGGATTCCTCTGCGGGTATCTACAAAGATCTGCCCAACGCCGTCGTTTTTGATCTCGATCTCGCGGTCAACAATGACAACGGGCAACCCCGAGTCAAACAGCTGATCCATGTTGCTTCTCTTCAATGCCCGCACAAAGACGATGCCGTCCACCATCCGCGAAGTCAGGAAACGGATCTGTTCGGTTTCCTGCTGCGCATCATCATCCGTGTTGCACATGACAACCCCAAAGCCATACCGCTTAGCGGTGTCCTCGATTCCGCGGGCAACATCCGGGAAAAAGGAGTTGGAAATATCGGGAAGCAAAAAGCCGAGCATATTTGTCCGTTTCACCTTGAGCCCTTTTGCAACGGCATTGGGTACATATCCCATCTGCTTGACGATTTTCTGTATTTTGGCGCGCGTCTCCTGACTGATGTGCTGATCATTGCCATTGACGACCTTTGATACCGTGACAGCGGAAACGCCCGCCTGTTTTGCAACATCTTTCAGTGTGACGCTCATAGCCCTTTCCTTGTGTGAAGTTGTGCAATCAATTCAGATAATCGTTAACCTTAACCTTTGAATTCATAATATCATCGATTTGCACTATTTTCAACTGTTTAAAGTTACAATTTTTAGATAATATTTTGAGACAAAAAGCTTAATAATTCGACATTATTCGAGATAAACGACATGGGGAAAAGAGCAGGGATAAGTCTTAATTTACATCGAAGAGATGAAAAATCGGGAATGCGCAGATCAAAAAAAGCGCCCCGGATCCGAAGATCCGGAGCGCTTTTGACAGCAATGAAAGTTAGTCGCTCACATAGGGGAGCAGCGCCAGATGACGCGCCCGCTTGATCGCAACGGTCAGCTGACGCTGATGCTCAGCGCAGGTGCCGGTGACGCGGCGGGGAATGATCTTCGCACGCTCGGAAATGTATTTGCGCAGCTTGGCGACGTCCTTGTAATCGATCTGGTCGATGCGGTCGACGCAGAAGCTGCAAACCTTCTTGCGGCCCCTTCTCTGGGGACGGCCGCTTCTCTCGGGCCTATCAGTTCTCTCCAAAGTTCTTACCTCCTTGTAAAGTGTGGATCAAAACGGCAGATCCTCGTTGTCGTCCACCACGGCAAAATCGTCAGCCGAACCCTGCGAAAAGGAGGGGGCGGCGGGCATCGCAGCCGGGGCGGCGTAATCGGGCGCGGCATAGGAGCTGTTCTGCTGTCCGCCCTGAGAGGAACCCTTGGAATCCGCAAAGGAAACATTATCCGCCTGCACCTCGACAGCCTTGCGCTTGTTGCCCTGCTTGTCCTCATAGGTGCGGGTCTGGATGCTGCCCTGAACGGCAATCATCTGCCCCTTGCGGAAATATTTGCTGACAAACTCCGCGGTGCTGCGCCATGCGACGACATCGATGAAGTCGGTCTGGCGCTCGCCGCCCTGTTTGACATAGCTGCGGTTGACCGCCACCGTGAAGGTGGTGACCGAAACGCCGCTGGGTGTTCTGCGGAGCTCAGGGTCCGCGGTCAGGCGGCCCAATAATGCCACTACGTTCAGCATAACAGTAGTCCCTCCTTACTCCTTACTCGTCCTTCGCAACGATCAGGGACCGCAGGACGCCGTCGGTGATCTTGAGCACACGGTCCAGCTCAGCCGGGAAATCCGGCTCGCAGCTGAAGTTGACCAGCACGTAGTAACCGTCGTTCTCGTCGTTGATGGGATAGGCCAGACGGCGCTTGCCCCACTCGTCAACAGATTCGACAGTCCCGTTCTTGGCAATGAGGTTGGTGAACTTCTCGACCAGAGCCTTGGTCTCCTCCTCGGTGATCGCGGTGGAGAAAACCATAACGGTTTCATACTTCTTCATTCTGTACACCTCCTTTTGGACATATGGCCCCTTGCGGGGCAAGGATCACTGTGCATCATGCAGTGCATCATGCAGTGCATCTTGCAGCGCATTTTGCACAGCACTTTATTATACCCTGTATCGGGGAATAAAGTCAAGCGAAAACACCATAATTTTACCGCAAAATCGGTGATTTTGGCCAAAAATCCTCTCACAGATCCTTCGCGATCTCCTTGAGATAGGCGCGGAATTCCGGGCCGATTTCGGGGTGGCGCAGCGCGGTCTCGACCTGCGCCTGCATGACCCCCAGCTTGGAGCCCATATCATACCGCTTGCCGGTAAAGTCGACCCCCACCATGCCGTCCCGCCGCGCGAGCACCGCCATCGCGTCGGTCAGCTGGATCTCGCCGCCCGCACCGGGGGCGGTCTTGTCGAGGATGTCGTAGATCTCGGGGGTCAGCAGGCAGCGGCCGAGGATCGAGAAGAGGCTGAACTCCTTGCCCGGCGCGGGCTTCTCGATCATGTCGGTCACCTCGTACAGGTTGTCCCGCAGCGGGTCGACCTTGAGGGAGGAATATTTGACAATCGCCTCCCGGGTGACCTCCTTGATGCCGACGCAGGCCTTGCCGTAGGTCTCATAGGCGCGGATCAGCTGGGCGGCGACGGGATCCTGCCCCATGATGACGTCGTCCCCGTAGAGCACCACAAACGGCTCGTCGCCGGTAAAGCTGCGGGCCTTGCTGATCGCGTGGCCGAGCCCCTTGGTCTCCTTCTGGCGCAGATAGGTGATATTGGCCAGATTCGCGATCTCGATGCACTCGTCCAGCATCTTCTGCTTGCCGCTGCGGGCGAGGTGGGCCTCCAGCTCGGGGTTGCGGTCAAAGTGATCCTCGAGGATCTCCTTGTTGCGGCCGGTGATGATGAGGATGTCTTCAATCCCGGCGGCGACCGCTTCCTCCACGATGTACTGAATCGCGGGCTTATCCACGATCGGCAGCATCTCCTTGGGCATCGCCTTGGTTGCGGGCAGAACCCGGGTGCCGAGCCCGGCGGCGGGAATGACGGCTTTTCTGATCTTCATTACAGCAGCTCCTTTTTATGAGATGTCGTTCTGAAAGCACATCGCGCGGGCCTCTCGTGCCGCTCTGAGCGGATGTGAGAAGGAACCCGGCGAGGGAAAACAGGTCACAGCATCCCCACCGCGAAGAGGGCCAGCAGGGTGCTCAGCAGGTAAAAGACCAGCAGCGCGATCAGCACCGCCTTGCTGGGACCGCCCTTTTTGTGCAGCCGGGCGGCGTAGGCGGCGCTGTCGCCGGCGGTCTCCTGCTGAATGCGGCGGATGCGGCGGGCGCAGTGGCGGCGGTAGAACCAGGCGGCAAACAGCCCCCAACCGCCGATCTGGATCACGCTGAGCAGCAGCGAGCAGACCGAGGAGACGACCCCGAGGGTGGCGTAGCTGATCGGCAGCGCAAAGACGATCCCCATCTCGGCCATCATCATCAGGGCGGTGGGCAGGTTCAGCAGCAGGTTGAGCAGTGCGGCGAGGATGCCGAGTCCCCACATCTTGCGATAGAGAAAATAGATCGGGCCGATAAAGGCAGCGCTGAAGACAAAGCCGATCTTGTGGCCGGTGGCGTCCATCCGCTTGAACTGATAGATGTAAAAGGGGGCGCTGGGGCCGATGTAAGCGGCCCAGTCGGTGATGGGGATGCCGTCGATCTCCCCCCGCAGATCCTGCGCGGCGGCGTTGGGGATGCCCCCCAGCCCGAAGCCGCCCTGCGCGCCGGGAAAGGCGGTGCGGGGTTCATCGGTGTGCAGCGGGGCGCCGCACTTCTCACAGAAGACCTGATCTCCCGTGTAGGTCGCCCCGCAGGAGGGACACTTGTTCAGCGGCGGGGCGCTGGCGGGACGCTTCCACTCAAAGCCGCTTGCGTGCAGGCCGGCATAGACGCAGCCGCCCTGCTTGTGGTAGCATTCGCGGTGATAGGGCGCGCCGCATTCGGGGCAGACGACGATGTCGTCGTCCGCAGTGAATGGTTTTTTGCAGACAGGGCAGTTGCAGCCCTCGTAATTCAGCATAAAAAAGCCTCCGGGGCGCGGGGCGGCCAAGGGACACACCGCGCATACAAACTTGTGACCTATATTCTACCGCAAATGATCGAAAAATGCAAAGATTGGAGAGAAGAAAAAACGGGCGGCGGACAAGCGAAGGAAAAGGAGGGAAAAAGCGATGCACCGAGCGGGGGAAAAACGGCCTTTCATGCCTCTTTACAAGATTGCGGCAGATCGGTATAATAATATATTGGATTAAAACGCGCCGCTTATGCCAGGCGCGGTCAATGAAGGCAGCGCCGGGCGTCTGCCCGGCTTATGGAGAGTGGAAAGATGATCAT
>CALXIJ010000130.1 GCA_944388335.1 uncultured Pygmaiobacter sp. | reverse complement strand
AAACAAGACCGGCATCGCCATTCCCTTGAGCCGGCCGAACTGAGCCAGCGCCTCGGTGTAGCCGCCGAGGAAGAGCGCGAGCCGGGCCGGGACCAGAATATTTTCGACCGTGACCAGCAGGCTGCTGATCCCGCGGGTCGCGGTGATCGGCAGCACAATGCCGGCATACTCCCGCAGCAGTCCGCCGCGCTGAGGCGCCTTTTTTGACTCCTGTATCCGGCGCAGATCCCTCTTCCATCCCAGATAGACCCAAAGGCAGGAGGCGATCTCCGAGATGGTGTTCCCCGCCACAACCGCCGCACAGGCATATTCCACCCCGTAATCCAGCACCCGGCCGAGCAGCAGCGCCACCGCGGCAATCCGCACAATCTGCTCAAAGATCTGGGCGCGAGAGGCGGTGGCGACCTGCCGCCTTGCCATAAAATATCCCCGCAGCGCAGCACCGACCGCGATCACCGGCAGGCTGGGAGAGAGGATCCGCAGCGAGAGCGCTGCCCGTGCATCCCCCAGCCAGAGGGACGCGGCGGGCCCTGCCAGCAAGAACTGCGCCGCGCCGGCAAGGCAGCCGCCGGCCAGCGCATATCCCACAAGACGCCGGCTGAGCTGCGCCTCTCCTCCCTCTTTGCGGGCAATTCGGGCCGCCACCAGCCTCGTCACCGCCACCGATGCGCCCGCCGACGCCAGTGTGATGGTCAGGTTATAGAGGGTAAAGATCAGCTGATAAAGCCCCATCCCCTCGTCCCCGATCTGCGCGGCAACATAGATGCGAAACAGCATCCCTGCCGCCCGCAGCACCAGCCCCGTCGCGGTCAGAATGACCGCATTTTTCAAGAAGGTCGTCTTTTTCAACTGCTGCATCCCCCGCCCCCGTCGTCCACACTTGGGTCTCCCCCTAGTTATATATGGCGGCGGGGGGAATTTTAGGATGCAAAAATTGAAACTGTATCTCTCACATTAGCCGGGGTACTATGAAAAAACGACGCCGGAAAAAGGCCGCTTTTGCGGGATTGCAGTGTCAAAATCCCACGGCAGAACCGTCATTTTCTTATGCCATATCGGCTTTTTGGGATTCTTTTCTTTCTTCTCTTCTCGGACGGGCAGCCTTGTCCTTTTTTCAGATGAGCAGTTTCGGGGGAAAACGGGCGGCTGATCCAGCCGGAATTTTGTATTTTGCGGCAAAAAAGCGCCGTGCTAACTCCTGCACGGCGCCGAATTCTTCCTTGTATTTTATTGATTTCTCATCCTACAACAGTCGAGGAGACTTTTTCACCTCTCATTTTTCCGCCGCAGGATGCTGCCCGCAGGCAGTTCCCACGGCACCGGCAGAGAAAAGGGCATCATCGCGTGGGGGGTTGCCTCGATCGGCGCGCCCTCCTCATCCCGCAGCCATTTAGGCACAAAGGAGAAAGTCTCCCCATCCGGGCGCAGCGCCTCGACCTGCTCGCCGAGGACCAGCTTGCCCCGCTGGGTGCAGTGGGCAACGCCGTCGCTCCAGCGCTCCACCACCGCCACGATCTGCCATCCCCGCTCGTATCGGTCATCGGTGACATTCTGCACCGCGTACTCCCGGCCGAGATAGAAGCCGGGGGAATATTTGCGGTGGCTGCATCGCTCGAGCTCCGCCAGCGTCTGCGGCGGGCAGACAAACTCCTCCGGGTTTTCCCCGATCGCATCGATCGCCCGCCGGTAAGCCGCCGTCACGCTGGCGACGTAGTAAAAGCTCTTTGCACGGCCCTCGATCTTGAAGCTGTCCACCCCGGCGGCAGCCACCCTGCCGAGGAACGGCGCCGCGCACAGGTCCTCGGCGCTGAGGATATAGCTGCCCTCCTCATTTTCCCCGATTTCAAAATACTGGCCGGGCCGCTTTTCCTCCAGCAGCGCATACTTCCAGCGGCAGGGCTGGGCACACTGGCCCCGGTTGCCGTCCCGTCCGGGCATATAGTTGGAGAGCAGGCACCGTCCCGAGACGCTCATGCACATCGCACCGTGGACAAAGGCCTCGATCTCCCGCCCTGCAGGCGTCTTTTCCCGGATGGTCGCAATCTGTTCCAGCGTCAGCTCCCGCGCGAGGACCACCCGCTTTGCCCCCATCTCCCACGCGGCGGTGGCGGCGGCCCAGTTGACAATCCCCGCCTGTGTCGAGATGTGCAGATCGAGGTCCGGGGCATATCTCTTCGCCATCGCAATCACACCGAGATCCGCCACAATCAGCGCGTCCGGCCCGATCTGTTCAAGCAGCCGGAGGTAATCCGGCAGCGCGTCGATCTCCTCGTTGGTCGGCATCGTGTTGACCGTGACATAGACCTTTTTGCCCTTTTTATGGCAGAGCTCTACCGCCTGTTCGAGCTGCTCTGGGGTGAAGTTCTGGGGCGCGCCGCGCATCCCGAACTGGGTACCCGCCAGATAGACCGCATCCGCCCCATAGAGCAGGGCATACTGCAGCCGCTCCATATCCCCCGCCGGGGCGAGCAGTTCCGGTTTTTTGATCATCGTGTCTCCTCCTCAAAAAAGGGCTGCCGTCCGGTGCGCCGCTCCCATGCACGCCCCGACACGGCAGTCCTCTTTTTTCTCTCAGGGTTACAGGCTGGCGTTGACCTTCCACGCCCGCTCCACATTTTCCGCGTGCTCTGCGGCCGTCGCACCATAGTAGTACTTGCCGGTCAGATCGGTGACAAAGAAATAGCAGGGGCTGTTCCCCTTCTCGCTGACCAGATCGGTGTTCGGCTCCGCCACCGCACGGATCGCATCGATTCCGGGATTGGAGATCGGTCCGGCCGGCAGCCCAACGCACTCATAAGTATTGTACGCCTCATAGAGATCCTGCGGAATGTTCTCCCATCCGCCATAGTAGGGCGCTACCCAGTTGTAGAGGTAGTTGTTGTCCTCCGGATTCTGCACATAGCTGCTGGCGTTGCTCTCTAGACGCGGATAGGGAGACCCCTCTGCAAGGCGGTTGAGAAAGACCTGTGCCACATTGGGATCCTCTGCGTTGCCCGCCTCCTCCTGCACAAAGGAGGCGAGGATCACCGCGTCGTCCAGCGTCATTCCCATCGCATTCAGTTCCTCCCGCAGCGCCTGGTCCACCCGGTTGTCAAATTCCTTATAGAAGGTATCGACATAATTGTAGATCGTGTCGTTCTCAAAGAACTGATAGGTCTCGGGGAACAGGTATCCCTCACACCGCATAAAACGGGGGGTTCCCTGCGGGATTTCGGACCAAAAGCTATGCTGGGAAAAGTCTGCCGTCTGCACCGTGCCGTCGCTCTCGGTGTACTCCTCCCCATTCGCACAGGCGAGGAACTGGTCGGCGTCGCACAGCCCCGCATCCTCCAGAATCTGAGCAATGCCCAGCGCGGGCGTGCCCTCCGGGAAGGTCAGGGTCACAATATCCTCCCGCGCGGCCGGGGTCTGCAGCTCGGTGATGATCTCGTCATAGCTCATTCCCGGCGCAAGCGAAAAGCTGCCGTACTGAAGGCTGGGACCGGCGCCGGTCTGGCGCAGATAGAGCTTGAAGCAGAGCGCCGATCCGATGATTCCCTCCTCCTGCAGCCGCTCGGCGATGGCATTCGGCGTCTCGCCCTGCTCCACCTCGAACTGCTGGGTCTGTCCGACGCTGCCGGAGCCATCCACCTCGGCGCGGTAATACAGATAGCCGCCGCCCAGCGCGAGACAGCCCACCAGCAGCAGCGCGACGAGCGCAATTACAACTTTTTTCACTGCGTTCTTCCTTTCTATTCTCCTTTTTCATCTCTCGCAAAAGGGGGCGTTTGCTCTCTTTGCAGGGCAGCCGCTCAGCGGATGGGATAGATGGACCCGCGCACCTTCTCCGCGGTCTCTTCTCCGCGCAGTGCCGCGACCAGCGCAAGGCCGAACTCCATCGCAACCCCGGCGCCGCGTCCGGTGATGATCTTACCGTCCCGCTCCACCGGCTCACCGGTGAAGTTGCCGTGCTCCATATGCTCGTGCATGGTGGGATACATCGTCGCGGTCTTGCCATCCAGCAGGCCGTTTGCATCCAGCACCCACGGCGCTGCGCAGATCGCCGCGGCAAAGATCCCGCGCTTTTTCGCCTCTGCCAGCGCCTTTTTCACCGCGTCGCAGGCCAGCAGATTGGTGGTGCCGGGCATACCGCCGGGCAGGACCACCAGCTCCGCATCCTCCGGCAGCACAAACGCGCGGCCGTCGAGGTCCGCCTCGACCGTCACACCGGCACTGCTGGTCACACGGGTACCCGCGATGCCGACGGTCTTCACCTCAATCCCGGCGCGGCGCATGACATCCACCGGGAACATCGCCTCCACAATCTCAAATCCATCTGCCAAAAATTCATAGACCATCTCTGTCACTCCTTTTCTGGTCCTCAAAAACCTCAGCCCGTCAGTCACACATCAGCGACATCGAGGGCTCGTCCAACTTTTTTTCTCCCCGGAGCCACCGCAGCATCCCATAAGGAACGCAGGTTCCCTCGCCGAGGAAAACCTCCCCATACCGGGGCAGTTCCAGCCGCGCCCGGTCACAGGCGGTGTGCTGGCGCGCAGCCTCAAGGATTCTCGTCGCGGCGGCATTGCCGGTCGCGGCAAGTTCCCGGAAGATCAAGGTGTCCTGCTCGATGAAGAAAACGCCATATCCCTCTTCCGTCTCGACCGTCGTCGCCCCTTCGGTGTAGAGGCTCTGCACCATCGCCGCGTGGGGACAGGGCGCAAAGGCGACATAGGGCCGCTCACGGAATTTCTCCCGCGCAGCGGCGAGGCGGGGCGCGGTCAGGGTGTCAAACTCCGCCTGCGCCCACAGGTTCGGCCGGATCTCCTTCTCGACGATCCGGTGATAAAAGAGGGTCTGGTATCCCAGCTTCTCATAAAACTCGAACAGCTTTTGTCCCGCCGGCACCAAAACCGCAAAGTCCAGCCCCGCACGGGCGGCCTCGGCGTGGATCTCCTCCATCAGCCCCCGCATGATTCCCCTGCCGCGCAGCTCCTTTTTGGTGTTG
Source organism: uncultured Pygmaiobacter sp. (assembly GCA_944388335.1). Classification (GTDB taxonomy): domain Bacteria; phylum Bacillota; class Clostridia; order Oscillospirales; family Ruminococcaceae; genus Pygmaiobacter. Next base: position 3,682 of record CALXIJ010000130.1, on the reverse strand, counting down.
ACCCCATAGAGATAAACGCCCCGCAGCGATCCCAGCGTGACCGGGATGACACAGGCATACGCCGCGACGGCGCCATCCTGTTCGGTCAGCCAGACACCATCGAGACCGGCAAACTGGTCAAAGACAAAATCAATATATTCCTTCTCGTCCCCGAACGCCTCCTGCCAGAGCGAGGTCAGTTCGGGGCGATCCTGCAAGGTCGCCTTGCGCATCTCTTATTCCCCCTTGATCTGCGCCTGCGCCGCCGGATCCTCCTTGAGCACGGCGTAATACTTCTTTTCGAGGATCGCGGGGTTATAGGAGAGCTTGGCCTTGCGCAGCCCCTCCTCCCCGAGATCCTCCTCCCGGTTGATATACTTGTAATCCCCGCTGAAGGCACGGGCGTACTCCCGATTGATGATCGGATAGGCGCCGTTGACGTCGTGCCAGGCCTTCTCGACATGGGTTCCCAGCACCTCATCCGAGATCTTGCTGCCATAGCAGAACGCCACCAGACCCGCCTCGGTGCGGATCAGGCCGCCGACCAGACCGAGCTCGAAATAGTGGTCAAACACCATCTCGATCGCCCGGTGCTCCCGCATGAGCCCCTCGTCCGCATCGCAGCCGTACACCTTGCACCAGCGGTTGTTGAACTCCCGCACCTCAGGCAGATTTTCCGCAGTGATCGGCTCAAACCGATACTCCGGGTGATCCTTGCCAAACCGGCTGATGTGGTTGCGCTTTTTCTGGAAGCTCTTGCCCGGCAGATCCCGCAGGTCCGCGGCGGCATAGAGATAATCCTCGTCGTCCCGGTGCTCCCAGAAGGCGAACTTGCCGGGGAAGATCTCCTCAATTTTTCCCAGTTCGCTCTCCGGGATCGAGTAGAACATCGGCCGTTTGCCGCCCTCCTGTGCCTCTTTCTGGCAGGCGTCGATTACCGCCTCAAGGTCATTGCCCCCGACCGGGTAGAGGAAGTGATGGTGGGTGTGGCCCACATTCCGCGCCACGACGAAATCGCGATAGTCGGCGATCTCGGTGCCGTAGACGTGGCTCCACATATACACGTTGGCAAATGCGAACTCACAGGAGTAAAACCCCGCGCTCTCCAGACGCGGGCGCGCCCAGATTCCGTCTTTCGCTGTGATCTCATGAAACTGCATAAAAATGACCTTCCCTTTTGATTCTCTATTCATCTAATGCCAGAGGGCCGTTCCCTGTTACAGCAGCCCTTTGACCTGCGCGAACAGCTGGGACGCGATCTCCTCCGGCGGCAGCATTCCTCCCGCTTCGCAGCAGAGGATCCTGTGCCAGCCCAGCCGCTCGGCGCAGTAGCTTGCCGCGGCGCGGCTGTGAGCGAGATATTCGGCATCCCGCTCATGAATGTCCTTTTTTCCCTCGTCTCCCTGATACCGGCCGCTGAGCAGACGCTGGCTGACCGCGGGATCCACCTCGAGATAGAACACCGCGTCGGGCGCGGGGATTCCGATTTTGCGGTACTCCAGATCAAACAGCCAGTCGAGATAGCCGTCCCACTCCTCCCGCGGCAGCTTGGAACACTGATGCACCGCATTAGAGGTGGTGTACCGGTCGGCAATTAAGATGCCGCCGTCCCGGTAAAACTCCCCCCAATCCTTGCGGTAGCTCGCAAATCGGTCCACCGCATAGAGAACCGACGCCGCGTAGGCGTTGACGTCCTCCGGCTTCGGGCCAAACTCTCCGCCCAGATACATTCTGACCGGCCAGCTGGCATTCGATTCGTAGTCGGGGAAGCTGATCCGACGCACCCGACGCCCCTCTCGCTCCAGCGCAGCAGTCAAAAGCCGGCTCTGGGTCGCCTTGCCCGAGCCGTCCAGTCCCTCGAGCACGATCAGTTTACCCATCTGCCCTCACCAGCTCCTCTTTCAGCGCGGCATAGCGGTCCCGCACCTCGGCGAACCTGCCGCAGGTCATCGATCCCTCAGGGCAGGCGCCCTTCTGCACACAGGCCGGCCCCGCCTTGTCAAAGAGGGCGGGCGCAATGGGATAAACAAGGCGCAGCATCTCATCTGCCAGCGCGTGGATCTCCCACTGGGCACGGTTGCAGCAGCGGTGGGCGAAGAAGTTGTGCAGGCTGCGGGCGTTCATCGTGACAATCATCTTGGTGTCGCAGGCATTGGGCAGCACGAACCGCGCGTCCTCAATCGCCATCTTCTCCGCTTTGCGGGCGGCGGCCTTCTCGTCCAATCCCTGCTCCATCAGCTGCTTTTTGTGATCCTCCTTGAGCAGAGCGGCGATCTTCTCATAGCTCTCCGCCTCCTGCTTCATCATCTCGAGATAGGCTTCCTTCGCCTGCTCGTTGCGGGCAATCTCGGGGGGCAGCACATACTCAAAATTCTCCAGCCGGACATACCGCTGGCTCTGCACGCTGTAAGAGGCAATCCGGTGGCGGGTGATCTGAGCCAGCAGGCTGCGGGAGACCCCCTCGATTGCAAAGGTGAAGCTCACATGCTCAATGGGGCTCTCATGCCCCATCTGGGCGAGTTTTTTCACAAACTTGCGGCTGGCCTCCTCGGTGAGGCCGTCCATCAGCTCATCCACACCGCAGCTGGCATAGCAGAGCTTGGCCGCCGCCGCGACGATCTTTTCGGGCTGCGGGGTGTAGGCGATCAGCTGTACCTTCATATTACGACTTCCTTTCTATGTTGGCGTCCTGTTGAACGGTCTTTCCTCATTTGACCAGCGTGAGCGGCGCATAGTTGGCCATCGTCTTTTTGACCCCTACCCGCTCAAACTGAATCTCGACAATATGATCTCCCGCGATCGGGGTGACCTTCAGCACCTTCCCGCGGCCGAACACCTTGTGGTCCACAAGATCTCCGGGGTGAAAAGTGATCCCCGCTCCCCGCTTTGCCGCGGCGGAAGGCGCAGATGCGGCCGCCGGCTTTGCGGCGAGGCTGCTGTGGGAGACAAAGCTGCTGAAGGACTCCGCCCTGCGGGCCGTGATGCTCGGCCGGGTACCAAAGGCCGAGGGAGAGGTCTCCTCCTCCAGAAGGTCCTCCCCGATCTCCCCGAGGAAGCGGGAGGGCGGGTTGCGCTTGGTCTGGCCGAAGATCATCCGGGTCTGCGCATTGGAGAGATAGAGTTCCTTCTTTGCGCGGGTGATCCCGACATAGCACAGACGGCGCTCCTCCTCGAGATCCTCCTGTGAATACCGGCTCATCTCCCCGGGAAAGACTCCCTCCTCCATACCGATGAGAAAAACATAGTCAAATTCAAGGCCCTTTGCCGCGTGCATCGTCATCATCACGACGGTGTCGGCGTTCTCGTCATAGCCGTCGATATCCGAGATCAGGGCCACCTCCTCGAGATATCCCTCCAGTGTGGCCTCCTCTCCCTGTTCCTGCGCATAGGTCTTAACCGAGGAGATCAGCTCACCGAGGTTTTCCAGCCGGGACTGCCCCTCCTCTCCCTGCGCCTCCAGCATCCGGCGGTAGCCGCTGCGGTCGATCACCTCGGCAAACAGTTCATCCAGCGGCGCCTCCTGCGCAGTCCTGACCAGATCCTCATAAATGGCATAGAATCCCTTGAGCGCCGCCAGCGAGCGGCTGAGCGCGGGATAGTTCTGCGCGTCGGCAATCACCTCAAGCAGGCTGCAGCCCAGCCCGTTTGCGATATTCGCAGCGGCGTCGAGGGTCGCGGCGCCGATCTTGCGGGCCGGCTCGTT
>CALXIJ010000129.1 GCA_944388335.1 uncultured Pygmaiobacter sp. | reverse complement strand
CCATCGCTCGAACTAATGACTGCTCTTTATTATCTTCCCCTATTTCAATTCCCGCAAAAATTGCCTGTCGCACATTTTCTCGAATTGAATTATTGTTTGGGCTTATTATTGATGCAAATAACTCTTTGACATAAGAGGACATCTGATCTAATACCTTTGGAAGATTTGTTTTAATGCAATCGTTTCCCCATTCAGTTGCTGTATCCATTCCGGTATCAACAAATGAATCCATCATTTGCTGTATTTTGCTTTTGGTTTTATTGTTCACGTAGATACCCCTCTATAATTTTTTATGGATTTCTTTTATTCTATCACAATTCCGAGAACGTGGAAATAACCTGTTTTTTAAGCCGATTTCCTACCTCTTGGATATACGGGACGGGCGGTCATTTAGGTGCAGACTTAGGGTAGTTCATCGATGGACAGCACCTTGAAAACAGAATGACCGTCTGAAAAGGAATACCCCGGCTGGGGAAGCACTGCAAGGAACCGGACTTCGGGACAGAATGTCCCGAAGCTGCGGAGAGCGTGCCAACGCCGGAACACGCCGCAGGAATGGGGCAGGAAACCTTTTCGGGGAGAACGGCAACGGAAAGCAAAATGTATGGCAGGACAACCGTCCTTGATCGGAGTTCCATGAATGAGAGAGTTCTCTTTTAAAAGAGTAAAAAAACGGCCTGCTCGTGGAAAGAGCAGGCCGTTTTTCTTGCAAAAGATCAGAAGGTGCAGGTTTGCGCTTCGATCAAAGAAAAATCAGCTTTTCTCCCGCACAACGGGGAGGGTGTCAATCCCATAATAGGAAAAGACCTCGGCGAGATCCTCTCCGATCACCTCACCGCTCACTGCGATGGGGACCGCCGGCGGACAGGAGACCGCCGGTGCGGCGCAGACGCGGCCGACTGCCTGTGCTATTGGAAGTTCCTCTGCCGAAGAGAAGAGCGCCTCCCGGATGCGCATGGCCTGTACCGGAGGAGCCACCGAAAACAGCGCGGGAACAACCTGAGTGCCTTTCGGCGCGGCTGGTTCAGGCAGCGCTGCCGCAAGGCGGATAAAATCAGCCTCACTGTTCTGCGGCGTCGGCATGAGGACAAGATAATCGGGGTCCGCAAATTCGCACTCGATCCCATTTTTGCGCAGCAGATCGGCCAGAGCGGTGCCGGGGATGCCGCTGGCGCTGCTGTGGAGCACCAGCTTCATCGGTTCGGTTTCGGGCAGTACCCATCCGCGCGCGGACAATGTGCTGCGCAGCGCGGCGATCCGCTCAACCGTCTGCGCGAGCTCGCGGCGAAAACTGGTGTCGAGATACTGGTTGCAGAGATCGAGAGATTGCAAAATCAGATAGGATGGACTGGTAGAGCCGAAGATCGCCAGCGCCTGACGGACCATGTCATCAGGCGCCGACACCGAAGAGGCGAGATGCAGATAGGCGCCACCGGTCAAAACCGGCAGGGTCTTATGGGCGGAGTCACAGCAGAGATCCGCTCCGAGATCCAGCGGATGACAGGGCTTTTCGAGAAAATGGAGATAGGCGCCGTGGGCGTTATCCACCAGCAGCAGAACTCCGAATTGGTGGCAGACCTGAGCGAGCTGGCGAATCGGCTGCAGATGCCCCAGATAATCCGGAGAGGTCAGATAGACCGCCGCCGGCAGCACATCCGTCTGCTCGAGCGCCCGACAAAGGGACTGCGGGCTGACAGGGCAGTGCAGCAGCTGGTATCCGTCCTCCGGCCAGAGCCAGTGGACATCCAGATCCAGCAGCGCCGCCGCGTGCACAAAGGAGCGGTGGACATTCCGGGCGGCGAAGACTGTCCCGCGGCCGGTCATCTGCATCGCGAGAAAGAGCATCGCCTTCACGCACTGGGAGGACCCGCCCGCGGAGTAAAAGCTGCGGCCAGACCCAAACAGCGCAGCGGCATTTTGCTCGCTCTGCGCGAGGATGCCGTCCGCCTCATAGAGGGAATCCGCCCCCTTGATCTCGGTGATATCCAGCGCCTCGCAGCCCAGAGGACCCCGCCCCTTGTGGCCGGGCATATGCAGCCGCACAGTCCCGCTCTGGGCATAGCGGCGTACAAAATCAAAAACGGGTGTTTCCATCACAGGTCTTTTTCAGCGATCTGCAGCATGATCGCGCACTCAATCCGCTTTTTGAAGAGCTCACAGCCCTGCCGGTAGATCCCCTTGATGCTGCCGGTGGCATGGTAGGCATTCGCGGCGCAGCCGCCCGAGCAGTAGAGCCTGGCCCAGCAGTCACGGCACTCCGGACGGGCATAGACGTTGCAGCTGCGGAACTCTTCCCGGCAGCTCTCGTTGGTGATTCCCTTCCAGACATCCCCGAGTTTGTAGGACTCCTCTCCCACAAACTGGTGGCAGGGGTAGAGATCGCCCCACGGGGTGACCGCGACATACTCGGTCCCGCTGCCGCAGCCGGACAGGCGCTTATAGATGCAGGGGCCGCCGGTCAGATCCAGCATATAGTGGTAGAAGATGAAGGGGTGCCCCTCCTTCTTGCGGCGCAGCATCTCTTTGGCGAGGATCTCATACTGCTCCAGCACGATCTTGATGTCGTCGTCGGTCAGGGCAGCGGGATCATCCGGCGCGCAGACAACCGGCTCCATGCTCAGCCGGGTAAAGCCGAGATCCGCCATGTGGAACACGTCCTTGGTGAAGTCGGGGTTTGCATGGGTAAAGGTACCCCGCATATAATACTCCTTGTCCCCGCGGGCGGCGACAAACTTCTGGAATTTGGGCACAATCCGGTCATAGCTGCCGTTGCCGGCGTAGTCGACCCGCAGCCGGTCATGGATCTCCTTGCGCCCGTCCAAACTCAGCACGACATTGTTCATCTCACGGTTGCAGAAGTCGATCACATCGTCGTCGATCAGCATCCCGTTGGTGGTCAGGGTGAAGCGGAACCGCTTGTTGTGCGCGGTCTCTTGTGAGCGCGCGTAGGCGACCAGCTGCTTGACAACCTCCCAGTTCATCAGCGGCTCACCGCCGAAGAAGTCCACCTCGAGGTTGTGTCTGCTGCCCGAGTGGGCGATCAGAAAGTCCAGCGCCTGCCGGCCGACCTCAAAGCTCATCAGGGCGCGCTCCCCGTGGTATTTGCCCTGACTGGCAAAGCAGTAGGAGCAGTTCAGGTTGCAGGTGTGGGCGACATGCAGGCACATCGCCTTGATGACATTCTGGTTTTTGTCCTTGAACTCGCTGGCCAGAGGGGCAAAGTTGTCCTCACTGAACAGTTTGCCGTCCCGCTCAAGCTGGCGGATGTCCTCAAGACAGCTGCGGATCTCCGCTTCATTCACCCCGTCGAGATGACCATATTTCGCAAGGGTTTCACGGATCAGCTGTTCCTCCGGCTTCTCCTTGTAGCCCGCGATCAGGTCGTAAGCCACTTCATCCACCACGTGGATCGAGCCGGAGCAGGTGTCCAAAACAATATTGTAGCCGTTGAGCTGGTATTGATGTATCATTGGATCCTCCTAATTATCTAAAAGGGAACGCAG
>CALXIJ010000128.1 GCA_944388335.1 uncultured Pygmaiobacter sp. | reverse complement strand
CTGGTCAGAAGTTCGACGCCAGCGTCGGGCCACTCGACGGCCACATCGGGATCATTCCAAGGGATCCCTCCCTCATCGCCGGGGGCATAATAATCGGTGCATTTATAGGTAAATTCCGCCTCATCCGAAAGCACAAGAAAACCATGGGCAAACCCTTCGGGGATGTAAAGCATCCGCTTATTCTCTGCCGAGAGAACGACGCCTTCCCACTTTCCAAATGCCAGACTTCCCGGACGACAGTCCACCGCCACATCAAAGACCTTTCCTGAGACAACCCGGACCAATTTCCCCTGCGGATGCTCCTTCTGAAAATGCATCCCTCGCAACACACCACGGCTGCTCTTAGACTGATTGTCCTGCACAAATTCGCGATCAATCCCGCCCTCGGCAAAATCCCGACGGGTGTAGGTCTCCATAAAATATCCTCGCGCATCTTCAAAAACTTTTGGCTCAATAATCAACATACCGGGAAGTTTCGTCTTAATAAAATTAAATTTTCCCATTTGTCGCTTTCTCCCTTTCCCTATTTTATCCTTTTCTCTGCATAAAAAGCTGTATTCTGCCATTAATACACTATGATACATTTTGTATTCTATCATAGTCCTTTTCAAATTTCCAGATGATCGCGCGGTTTGTCTTCGTTTTGGCATAATATCAGGCAATAAAAGGCGGAAAGCGAACATCTTTTCTTTCGCTTTCCGCCTTTTTTATCCAATCATTTTAAGAAGTTCAGAACAATCCCCGGATCGTCCCATCTGCATCGATGTCGATATTCTCTGCCGCCGGCGCGGGGCGCGTCTTTGCTTTGCCGCGCGCCTTAGCTCTTCTGCGCGCCCCCACGGGAATGGTCCCCATTCCCGCACAGGCTACATCTCGCCTCCCCAAAAGGCCGGGACAGCTACTTTTCGCTCAGAATAATCCCCGGATCGTCCCGTCTGCGTCGATGTCGATATTCTCTGCCGCCGGCCTTTTGGGGAGGCCGGGCATCGTCATGATATTGCCGCAGATCGCAACAATAAAGCCGGCACCTGCCGACAGCCGCGCTTCCCGCACATTCACCGTGAAGCCCTCCGGCGCCGCGAGCAGTTTGGCATTGTCGCTGAACGAATACTGGGTCTTTGCGATACAGACCGGCCGATCGCCGTATCCCAAACGCTCAAACTCCGCCAGCGAGCGGGATGCCGCCGCCGAGAACTGTACCCCCTGCGCACGGTAGATCTTCTTGCAGACCGCTTCGATCTTCTCTTTCAACGGCGCATCATCCGGATAGGTGAACTGAAGCTCAGGCGGCTGCTGCTGTGCATCAATCAGCTGCAGCAGCTGTTCCGCCAACGCCTTTCCGCCCTCACCGCCCTTGGCGAATACCTCGCTGAGGGCACACGGGACCCCCATCCGGGCGCACAGCGCTTCGACCTCCGCCCGCTCCTCGGCGGTATCGGTCGGGAACGCATTGATCGCCACCACCACCGGCAGACCAAAATTGCGCATATTCTCAATATGCCGCTCCAGATTGGGCAGACCGGCCCGCACCAGTGCCGGGTTGGGCTGATTCAGGGCATCCTTCGCGCATCCTCCGTGGTGCTTGAGCGCGCGGATGGTTGCAACCACCACTGCGGCCGAGGGCCGGATCCCAGAAGTTCGGCATTTGATATCGAGGAACTTTTCTGCGCCGAGATCAGCTCCGAATCCCGCCTCGGTCACGACATAATCCGCCAGTTTGCAGGACAGCCGGGTCGCCGCAACGCTGTTGCATCCGTGCGCGATATTGGCAAACGGCCCGCCATGAATAATCGCGGGGGTGTGCTCCAGCGTCTGGACAAGATTGGGGTCAAATGCATCCTTGAGCAGCGCCGCCATTGCGCCGGCTGCGCCCAGCTGCCCGGCAGTGACCGGCTCGCCTGCATAGGTGGTCGCAACTACAATCCGGGACAGCCGTTCCTTGAGGTCGGCAAGATCGCTGGCAAGGCAGAAAATCGCCATCACCTCACTGGCGACCGTGATGTCAAAGCCATCCTCCCGCGGGGTGCCATTGGCCTTACCGCCAAGGCCATCTACCAAAAAGCGCAGCTGGCGGTCATTCATATCCACGCATCTGCGCCAGGTCACACGGCGCGGATCAATCCCCAGCGCGTTCCCCTGATAGATGTGGTTATCAATCATCGCCGCCAGCAGGTTATTCGCCGCGCCAATCGCATGCAGATCGCCGGTGAAATGGAGGTTGATATCCTCCATCGGTACCACCTGCGCGTATCCGCCGCCGGCCGCGCCTCCCTTCACCCCGAACACAGGACCAAGGCTGGGCTCCCGCAGGCAGAGCATCACCCGCTTGCCCAGCAGATGCAGCGCATCCGCCAGACCTACGCTGGTGGTCGTCTTGCCCTCTCCGGCCGGAGTGGGGCTAATTGCAGTGACCAAAATCACCTTGCCGTCCGGGTCAGCCGCTTTCTTTGCGATCAGGCGATGATCGATCTTCGCCTTGTAGCGTCCATAGGGGCTGATTTCCTCCTCGCTCAGCCCGATCTCCCGGGCAATCTCGCTAATGGGAACAAGCGGGGTACTCTGCGCAATTTCGATATCCGTCTTCATCCTTTTCCCTCCTAATGAATCCTGTATACACCATTCATTTTAAGTCCGACTATGCGCGCCCTTCCTCAAGCGTTCTACTCTTCCTTGCAGACATCCACCCAGCTGCCGCCGGTGTATTCCTCCAAGCGGGACACTTCAACCCGGACAGCACTGTCGGGAGTTCCGGCCGCCGGATAGACGATATCGTACTTTTTGAGCGATTGGTCGAGATAGACCTTCACCCCGTCCGGCAGAGCGAAGGGGCACACTCCACCCACTGGGTGTCCGGTAACCGCCAAGGTATCCTCAAAGCTGAGCATGCTCGCCTTGCAGTGAAACTGCTCTTTAAATTTATGGTTATCAATCCGCCCGGTGCCGCAGACCACCAATACAATAGCGGATCCGTCCTTGAGCCGAAATGCCAGACTCTTTGCAATCATCCCCTCCTCGACACCCAGCACCGCGGCTGCCTTGGCAACCGTGCTGGTGTCTTCTCCCGTGAAGATTGCCTGAAGATCAAATCCTTTCTGTTTAAAAAACTCGGTAACCCTGTTTTCCATCTGCGGCCCCTCCCCTTTTGACAGCTTCCAAAAATTTTTCCCAATTTGATAGAACTATACAGAATTTTAACAAATTGCCGGTATAATTACAAGGTCATCCCCAATTAGGCTGTTCCGGGCGGGTTGTCGTTTGACAAAAAATGGCTTTGCGCCTAAAATAGTAACTATAATAACCGAGAGATGCCGCGGGTGCGGCCGCCTCTCTTTTGAGAAAAGGAGGC
>CALXIJ010000127.1 GCA_944388335.1 uncultured Pygmaiobacter sp. | reverse complement strand
TCCCCCTGTTTGCAATCATTTAGCCGGCCATACGATCGGATAATCTGAGAATAGAACATTTTGGACGGATTGTCAAAGTCGTTCAGGAATTAAAAGAACAAAAAGTGCATCGATTTTGGAATAAATTGAAAATATTGTCGAAATATGCTAAATTGGATTTAAGTTACAGTTTAGTGGGATGAAGTAGAAATGCGAAAAAAACAAATGCTTTTACGGCTTCAAAAAAGGTAAAGGAGAAAAGCAGAATGAAAGAAGCGTTAAAAGAGATCATTTTCAAGAAGGTGACAGGAATCCTGATTCTGGTGGTGCTGATTGCCTTGATTTTGGGGGTGCTGGGAAGCCGCTTTCTTTCCCAAAAGGGGAGCGGAGCACAGGTGATTACCGTTCCCACTTTGGAAAAGATTATCCAGATCAGTGAGCTGTCAACCTTTACGGCGGTATATAACGGAATTGCCGAGGTTCCGAATGAAAAAGATCCGGAGAAGGTAGATTACTATGTCGCGTATGACGCAAAAGTCAACGCAGGGATCGATTTCAAGAAGATCGATATCCAGATCGATGAGGAGGAAAAGACAATTCAAATCAAGCTGCCGCCAGTGTACATAACGGAGGTTCAGGTTGACATTGGATCGATGGATTTCATCTTTTACAACAGTCAGAAAAATGAGTCCACTGTGACCCAAGAGGCCTTCAAGGCATGCAATGCGGATGTCGAGGAAGAAAGCGAAAAGCAGGAAGCCATTTGCGAACTGGCAAAGCAGAACGCGGTCAACGTGATTACAGCGCTGGTACAGCCGATTGTCGCGCAGGCAGATGAGGAATATCAGCTGAGTGTGGCATAAGGGGGGAGAAAGGATGAAAAGAGCAAACAAGATGGCGAAGAGAGCACTTGCATTTCTGATGGTGTTTTGCCTGTTGCTGATGGGGACAGGATGCTCAAGCGATGGGGATAAAAACACACAGATGGGGCCGCAGGTAGAACAGATGAAAGCCATTTGCGAACTGGCGGTGATGGAGTGCTACTATCACAATGTCGCAAAATACAAGGAAGAGGACGCAGCTGGGATGCTGTGGTGGGAAAAGGATAAACATTTCTGGATCGAATACAGCGGCATCGTGACGATCGGGATCGATGTCTCCCGGGTGGATATTACCGTCGAGGGGGAACAGGTTACGATCACGCTTCCCCCTGCCGAGGTGTTTAGTTGTAAAGTAGATCCGTCCTCCCTGTCGAAAGATTCCTTTATTGTAGATAAGGACTCCGCATCGATCAAGGCGGAGGATGAGGTGAACGCATTCGATGAGGCGCAGCGTCAGCTGGAAGAGAGCGCCGCATCAGACCGGGTACTGCTCGCAAATGCACAGCAGCAGGCAAAGACACTGCTGGGTGATTACATCTCAAATATCGGAAACGCGGTGGGGAAGGAATACGTCATCCAGTGGGTTTATCTGGATGAAGAGGAACAGCAGGCACCGTCAGAATCTGCCGTATCGGAGCCGATCAGCGTCCCAGTGGCATAATCCCGGGGCGAAACGAAAGATTCTTCCAAAATATACGATACAAAAAGGACAAACAGGAATCTATCTTCCTGTTTGTCCTTTTTTATTTGAGCAAAATCAGCAGAAAACGCAGCGGCTCGGTATCTGTTTAGAAAATGTCTGATACAAGAGCGACAAGAAACAAAGACGCCGGATTAGCGATGCTTTGCGGCGACTGCCGTGCGGCATTTGGCGCAGATATTCCCTGCGGTCAACCCGTAGGCCTTATATAGGTCGGCGCCATGCCCGGACATCCCGAACCGGTCCTCGACACCAACCCTGAGAACCGGGACTGGGCTGCAGCCGGACAAGAATTCACACACCGCACCGCCGAGACCGCCCAACACACTGTGATCTTCGGCGGTGACGATTGCACCGGTCTGTACCGCTGCATCGAGCAGCAATAACGCAAACATTGTGACCTTTGGCGGGCGCACGGTGGGACGGGAGCTGGCATGGGAGATGCTGAAAACTTTTATGTCGGCTGAGTTCCAGCACGGCATCCATGAGCCGCGGGTAAAGGCGTTGACCGAGGCCTGAGCGGAAGTGTTTTCGCGGACTTTCCGCACTCCACAGATAAAACCAAAACCAATTTAAAATCCGAGGAATCCGGCTTTGCAGAGCTGAATTCCCCGGATTTTTTATCTGCGTTTTCCCTTGAAGCCAATACGGAGGGGGAAAGAAGGAACTTCGGTTCCAAAAGGCATTCCGCATGGGAAAACGGAATATTCAAAGATCAATTTTCCGGATAAAAAGAGAAAAGATACGCCATGGCCTTTTAGGGGAAAATGTTGAATGAGAGCAGAAAAGAAGTCAACAGAACGATAGACAAAAGGCGTCTTTGACCTTAATGTAGTCAAAGGCGCCTTTTGCAGCGGGAAAAAGTTTTGTGCCTTTATTGATTAAAATGCTGTCCGGCAAACTCCAGATACTGCTGCGGTCCGGTCTCGTACAGATTGTTGCCCTGCGTGTCGATGACGACGGTGAGCGGCAGCTTTTCCACCGTCAATCGGCGGATGGCCTCGGTGCCGAGGTCCTCGTAAGCGATGACCTCGGCGGTGCGGATGGCACGTCCGATCAGCGCGCCGGTGCCGCCCACGGCGCCGAAGTAGACCGCGTGGTTGCGCCGCATCGCCTCGATGACCTCTCTGCCGCGCAGTCCCTTGCCGATCATGCCGCGCAGCCCCCGGTCGAGCAGGGCGGGGGAATAGGCGTCCATCCGGTAGCTGGTGGTGGGCCCTGCGCTGCCGATGACCCTGCCCGGACGGGGCGGGGTGGGGCCGACATAGTAGATGACGGCATCGGTCAGATCAAAGGGGAGCGGACGCCCCTCTTCGAGCGCTTGACAGAGCCGCGCATGGGCGGCATCCCGCGCGGTGTAGAGGGTCCCGGTAAAAAGCACGCTGTCGCCGGCGTGCAGTTGGTCGGCCTGCTGGACGGTAAAGGGGGTCTTAATCTCTATCATTTTACAGCGCCTCCTTTACAGAACCCGCCGGGCATGGCGGGAGACATGACAGTTGATGTTGACCGCAACCGGCAGGGCGGTGATATGGGTGGGCATCGTCTTGATCGATACCGCCAGCGCGGTGGTGCGGCCGCCAAACCCCTGCGGCCCGATGCCCAGCGCGTTGATCTCCTCCAGCAGCTCCTCCTCCATCTGTGCCCAGAATGGATCCGGATGATGCTGGCCCAGAGGACGGAGCAGCGCCTTTTTGGCGCAGAGGGCAACTTTATCAAAACTGCCGCCCACCCCGACGCCGACCACGATGGGAGGGCAAGGGTTTGGACCGGCTGCCTTGACGGTCTCCAAGACAAAGCGTTTGACCCCTTCCCGGCCATCGCTGGGACGCAGCATCTTCAGTGCACCCATGTTCTCACTGCCAAACCCCTTGGGCGCGACGGTGATCTCACACTGGTCCCCGCTGGTCAGTTCCACGGTGAGCAGCGCGGGGGTGTTGTCCCCTGTATTGACCCGGCGCAGCGGATCAGCCACCGCGCTGGCGCGCAGATATCCGTCACGATATCCCTGACGGACCCCCTCGTCGACGGCGGCTGCCAGATCGTCGCTGATATGGACCTCCTGTCCCAGACGGATAAAGACGCAGGCGAGCCCGGTGTCCTGACACAGGGGGTAATCCCCCTCGGCGGCAACTGCGATATTGTCCAGAATATTCCCCAAAATCTCCTTAGCAACCGGCCATTGCTCCTTGGCGCGGCAGCTTCGCAGACAGTCGGTCACATCTGCGGGCAGATGATAATTTGCCTCGATGCACAGTTCCCGCACGGCTGCGGTGATCTGCGCTGCAGAAAGCTCCTTCAAACCGATTCCTCCCATTTGCCGGCCGGCCGCAAAACCGGTCGTTTTTTGATGCCGATTTTAATTTAAGGGTATCATATCCTCCGCTGACGCGCAAGGGGCGGACGAGGCGCGTGCATAGAGAACGGCGCGCCCTACTTTGTCGGCTCGGCGCAGAGCGCCGGCCTGTGTCAGGGTGTAGATCGCGCGGCGGCAGAGCGCTTCGCTCCGGCCGGAGAGCCGTCGCAGTTCTGCGACGGTGAATGGATCCCTCAATGCGGCCGGCAGCAGCGCGGCATAGTCCTCCGGACGGGAGAGTACCCGCTCGTCTACCAGTGTCAGCGGGAGCAGCTCCTCCCGCTGATCGCCCCGCCTTCGCCCTTTTTTGCGGGCGCCGCGGATCCTGTATTCTTCCATATCAATGAGCAGGAGATGGATTGTCAGCCCGGGGCGTCTGAGCAGCGGTGCAAGATGTATCAGTTCGTAGAAGGCGTCGAGATAATCCCCGTGTTTGGGGGATCGGCGGCGCGGGGAAAGGACACCGGTGGCGGGGTCGATCCAGCGAATCCATTTGGTAGCGGCAAGTGGGCAGACGACCCGCACCGGCCGGAGCGGAAGCAGCGCTTCCAACTTTCGCCGCAGGGGGAAATAGCTGCGGGTCTGGATCTCTATGATCTCATCGGGGTGAAGAATGTCCACGACAAATCCCCCGAACGGCCTTTCCCGCAGGGCAGGGGAGGGTTCAAAGTACTGCTTCAGAACCCGATGCAGTGTTTTCTCCCGCAGTGTCCCGATTCCTCCGTCATCGCAAGGTGTCCCTTTGCAGAGCAGATCAAATTTTTCTGCATCCAACGCTGATTCCCCCCTCTCCAAAATTTTTTTCGGGAGGATCCCGAAATACTGATGAATCCTCTATTTTGTTATTGTAATCCAGATATGAAAAAAAGACAATTTGTGTTTATGATGGCTGAAAGGGAACCAGAAAAAGCCAAAAGAAAAGACAAACTGCTGGGATTTTGACTTTTTTTAGAGAGAAGTTTGTCAAAAACTGCGGGTTGTCATCGGCAGAAAAAAGCAATAGAATGAAATTGTGAAGAAAAGGTGAAATGCCTTTTTTCCTCAGCTGCAAATTGAATAAGCCAATATAATGTGGATGATACGGATCCAGAGTTTCTACCGCGCCGCCGTAAATGGCGCGACTATTGGAAAAAATGAAGAGGGGCTGCGTCAAATGCTGCACCCTTTCTTTCGTTTTCTCTTTTTTAGAAACAGGGGATGACCGGAACATCGGCCATCCCCTGTTCTGTTTTCGGTCCGAACGGGACGGAAGGATATTTTCGTTCCGCTGCAATACATGGCGCGTGCGCCGCAACCGATGGAGGGACTTGTTCATGGAGAAACTTTTCAAGCTGAGGGAGAACAACACGACGGTCGGCAGAGAAATAGCCGGTGGGGTGACCACCTTCTTTGCCATGGCCTACATCATCTTTGTCAATCCCAATTTCCTCTCACAGGCGGGAATGGACTTTAATGCGGTAATGCTCGCTACCTGTATCTCGGCGGCAATCGGCACTGCACTGACCGCCCTGCTCGCCAATGTGCCCTTTGCACAGGCCCCCGGCATGGGACTGAATGCCTTCTTCACCTTTACCGTTTGCTTTGGGATGGGGTATAGCTGGCAGCAGGCGCTGGCCATTGTCTTCATCTCCGGACTGCTCTTTCTCGCCGTGACCGTTTCCCCGCTGCGCAAGCAGGTGATCAATGCCATCCCTGCGCCGCTGAAGAATGCCATCAGTGCCGGTATCGGGCTGTTTATCGCGCTGGTTGGCCTGCTGAATGCCGGGATTGTTGTGGCGAATGACAATCTGTTGGATCTGGGTAAAATCACATCCGGTGCTCCGCTGCTCGCACTGATCGGGCTGCTGGTCACCGGTATTTTAATGGCCTGCAAGGTCAAGGCCGCAATGCTGATCGGCATCCTCATTACCACCGTGATCGGCATCCCGATGGGCCTGACCGTCATGCCGGAGGAGATCACCCTCAGCAGCTTTTCCGTGGCGCCGACCTTTATGAAGATGGATTTTGCAGGGCTGCTCAGCATGGGCGTCCTGCCGCTGGCCACCGCGATTATCACCTTTTCGATCTGTGACATGTTTGACACTGTGGGCACCTTGATCGGCACCGCCGGCAACGCCGGGATGCTGGACGAAAACGGTGAGCTGCCCCGCGGCGACCGCGCGCTGGTCGCGGATGCGCTGGCAACCTGCGTGGGCGCCTGCATGGGCACCTCCACCGTCACCACCTTTGTCGAGTCCTCCACCGGAATCAGCGAGGGCGCACGCACCGGCCTCTCCAGCATGGTGGTCAGCCTCTGCTTCCTCGCCTCCTGCATTCTCGCCCCGGTTGCCGGTATTATCCCCAGTGCAGCTACGGCGCCGGCGCTGATCATCGTCGGCATCCTGATGCTGAAGGCCGCCGCCCGGATCGACTGGAGCGATTTCGAGGTCGCGATGCCCTGCTTCTTGACCATCGCGATGATGCCCTTCGGTTATTCGATCACCGACGGCATCGGGTTCGGTTTTATCAGCTGGGTAGTTCTCAAGGTCTTCCGCGGCAAGGTCAAGGAGGTCCCGGTCCTGATGTATCTGCTCTCCGTCCTCTTCGTGGCGATGTATATCCTCTCAAACCTGTAATTGCTCCCGGAAGAAAAATTCCTTCGATAGAGAAATCAAAGTAACCCACAAAAAAGGCGTCCCGCGCGGGGATCTGTCAAAGATCTTCCGCGCGGGACGCCTTTTGAGAATTTAAGGGGAAATTACCAGAGATTGACCATTTCGTTATACAGCCCGATATAGGAGTTTGCACTGGATTTCCAGCTGAAATCGCAGTTCATGGCACGGCGCACCAGCGTCTTCCATCCCTGCGGGAAGTCATAGCCGGCCTTTGCCCGCAGGCAGGAGTCCAGCATATCATGAGCGTTGTAGGTGCGGAAAACAAAACCGTTGCCCATGCCGTCTCCAGAGTCGGTGATCGAATCCTTCAGCCCGCCGGTCTCCCGGACAATGGGGATGGTGCCATACCGCAGCGCGACCATCTGTGCGAGGCCGCAGGGCTCGGATTTCGAGGGCATCAGGAACATATCCGCGCCGGCGTAGACCTTATGTGCCAGCTCGGGATTAAACCCGATATAAACCCCCACCCGGCCGGGATACTTGGCGGCCAGCTCGTTGAAAAAGCTCTCATACATATAGTCGCCGTTGCCGACAATGACAAACTGGATGCCGGACAGGATGATGTATTCGGCAACATGGCGGACGAGATCCAGACCCTTGTGACTGACCAGACGGGTCACCATGCCGATAATCGGCTGGTCATTCTTTTCCAGATGGAAGATGTTCCGCAGGTCATCCTTGCATTTCGGCTTGCCGGTCTCAAAGCTGTCCGCGTCAAAGTGATAGGCGATCAGAGGATCAGTGGCGGGATCATAGGTGACAACATCGATTCCATTGAGGATGCCGCAGGTCTTGTATGCCTTTTCCCGCAGCAGCCCGTCCAGCCCGTGGGAGAACCACGGATCCATGATCTCATAGGCGTAGGTGGGGGAGACGGTGGTCACCTTGTCGGCACATTCGATCGCGCCCTTCATGAAATTGACGCATCCGTCATATTCCACCAGATGCGCGTTCTCCGGTCCGATCGAGAGGACGTCCTCCAGCAGTTCCATCCCATATTTTCCCTGATACTGGATGTTGTGGATGGTGAAGGCGGTCTTGATCCGGGAGAATTTCTCCAGATGACGGTAGTACAGATTCAGGTAGACGCAGACGAGTGCTGTCTGCCAGTCATTGGTGTGGATGATGTCCGGCGCAAAGTCGATGTGCTGCAGCATCTCGAGAATTGCACGGGAGAAGAAGGCAAACCGCTCGCCGTCATCATAAAACCCGTACAGCCCCTTGCGCTTGAAGTAATACTCATTGTCCAGCAGGTAATAGGTCACACCCGAAACTTCGGCGGAAAAGACGCCGCAGTACTGGTTGCGCCAGCCCACAGGGACAGAGAAGTTGGTCAGATAGGTCATCTTATCCCGGAGATCCTGCCGGATGTCCCCGTACAGCGGCATGACCACCGCGCAGTTAATGCCCGATTGAACAAGCGCTTTGGGCAGGCTTCCGGCGACATCGCCCAAACCGCCGCTCATCGCAAAAGGCAGTGCCTCACTGGAGCAATAGAGGATATTCATATCTGTTTTTCCCTCCTTCGAAATTCACACGCCGCGGGGGCAATCCCACCGCGGCGCGCGTTTGTGCTGTTAGACGGTGGTGCCCTTCTTGACAAAGACCTGGAAGTTCTTGGTCCCGCCAAGATACTGCCCCTCACTGATCTGAACATCCTTGTCGGTGATGACATAGTCCATCCGGACGCCGGGGCCCACCTGCGTGTCCTGCATGAGCACGCAGTTCTTCACAACAGCGCCCTTGCCGATATGGACGCCGCGGAAGATCACGCAGTTTTCCACTTCGCCCTCGATGATGCAGCCATCAGCGACGGTGCAGTTCTTCACCTTGCAGCCCAGCGCATACCGCACCGGCGCCTCGTCCCGCACCTTGGTGTAGACCGGCCGCTCCTCGGGGAACAGGCGGTTGAGATTTTCCAGATACAGCAGCTGCATATTGGCTTCAAAGTAGCTGGACATATCTGCGATGCGGCTGCGGTAACCGGTGTACTCGAAGCCGTAGACTTTCATGGTGTCGAGATTCTTGGCGAGAATATCCTGCTCGAACTTGACCATGCCGCGGGCGTAACCGGTGCGGACGATGTCCACAAGCTGCTCGCGTCCGATGACCATGATGCCCATCGAGAGATTGCGCTTGCCGGTTTGCGGGTCGTTGATGAGCAGCTCCCGCACCCGTCCGGAGGGCGCCAGCAGGAGGGAGACGTTATTCTTGGCGAGGGCCGGAGTCATCTTTTCCTTTGCATAGGCGATGGTGACCTCGGCACCGCTGGAGATGTGGCGCTCGATCAGTGCGGTGTAATCCAGATCGCAGACAGCGTCGCAATCCGCCAGAACGACATATTTCTCCTTGGCATCCTCGATGTAGGGCAAAATTCCCTTCAGCGCACCGATCCGACCGTGGTACCCGTAACCGGAATCTGCACTGGGCGGGAAGATGGTCAGGCCGCCGCGCTTGCGGGCCAGATCCCATTCACGTCCGCTGCCCAGATGATCCAGCAGACTCTGGTAGTTTGACTTGACGATGACGCCGACATTCTGGACCCCCGCTTGGGTCATGCCGCTCAGGACAAAGTCGATCAGACGGTACCGGCCGGCAAACGGCACGCTTGCCATGGTGCGGTGATCTGTCAGTTCAGGAATAACGGAATCATGCATATTCGCGAAGATGATCCCCATTGCAT
This sequence comes from uncultured Pygmaiobacter sp., assembly GCA_944388335.1. Taxonomy (GTDB): domain Bacteria; phylum Bacillota; class Clostridia; order Oscillospirales; family Ruminococcaceae; genus Pygmaiobacter. Next base: position 13,874 of record CALXIJ010000127.1, on the reverse strand, counting down.
TCAGGTTGACCATTTCACAGCACCTCCTTGACATCTTCCGAGATCATGGCCTTGGGCCCCACCTTGGCCCCGGCCCCGATGGTCACACCGGCGCCGACCACTGCGACGCCCCATTTGGACATATCCTCCATATGCTCGGGACGGGCGCCGACGATGGCTCCCTTCTTGACCACTACATTTTCCGCGAGGATTGCATAGTGAACCTGAGCGCCTTCCTCGATGACGCAGCCGGGCATCACGATCGAGTCGCGAACCACTGCGCCGGGATGAACCTTGACATTCGAGAACAGAACGCTGAAGTCAACCTCTCCCTCAACCTCGCAGCCCTCGGTAATCATCGCGTTTTCCACATGGGCCATCGGGGCGATGTGGTGCGGCGGCTGGCCGGCGGTGCGGGAGTAGATCTTCCAGCTCTCATCCCAGACATCCAGCGGGACATTGGGGTTGAGCAGGTCCATGTTTGCCTCCCACAGGCTGTCGATGGTGCCCACATCCTTCCAATATCCTTCAAACGGATAGGCGCACATCCGCTGGTGATCGCCCAGCATCGCGGGGATGACGTTTTTGCCAAAGTCGTTGTCACTGGACTTGTCCGCCTCGTCCCGCTCGAGGTACTCCCGCAGTTTCTTCCAGGTGAAGATGTAGATGCCCATCGAGGCCAGATTGGACTCCGGCTCCTTGGGCTTTTCCTGAAATTTGGTGATGACGCCGTTTTCATCGGCGGTCATGATGCCAAAGCGGCTGGCTTCTTCCCATGGCACTTCCAGCACGGCGATGGTGCAGTCCGCGTTCTGCTGCTTGTGATAGGCGAGCATCTTGGAATAATCCATTTTGTAGATGTGGTCGCCGGACAGAATCAGCACATATTCCGGGTCATACCGCTCAATAAAGTTGATGTTCTGATAGATGGCGTTTGCGGTTCCTTTGTACCAATCACTTCCGCTGGCCTTCTGGTAGGGCGGCAGCACATGGACGCCGCCGTACAGACGGTCCAGATCCCAGGGCTGTCCGTTGCCGATGTACTCATTGAGTTCCAGCGGCTGGTACTGGGTCAGGATGCCAACTGTGTCGATCCCCGAGTTGACACAGTTGGACAGCGGAAAGTCGATGATGCGGTACTTGCCGCCGAACGGGACGGCGGGTTTTGCCAACTTTTGAGTCAGGGCATAGAGCCGAGAACCCTGTCCGCCGGCAAGCAGCATGGCGATACATTCTTTCATCTGATTTCTCCCCTTTTTTTATCCATAATCGGCTTGGTTCCAAATAGAACGGCCGTTATTGGTCAGCGGTTTTTTTAGCTTTGGACTTTGTCCTCGCAGAGGAACCCTTTGCCGCCGCTTTTTTCGCAGCGGGCTTTTTTGCGGTGCTCCGAGTGCTCTTTTTCGGCTCGGGCTTCGGCGCGGGAACCGCGTAAAAGACGGCCGAGAAAGCGGGCAGCGTTACCTTGATCGAGTAGTCGAGCCCATGCATCGGCTTCTTGTGGCTGCGGGCGGTGGGAAGGGTGATCCCGCTGCCGCCAAAAACAGCATCGTCCGAGGAGAGGACCGGCTTGTAGCTGCCCCGGCGGGGCACGCCAAACTGGTAATCCTCCCGGGTGACGGGGGTAAAGTTGCAGGCGGCGATGATCTCATTGCCTTCCCGATCGATCCGCCGGAAGACGATGACGCTCTGGCTGTTGTCATCGGGTACAATCCACTGGAATCCCTCCCAGCTGTAATCGATCTGCCACAGAGCGGCGGTATCCAGATACAGGCGGTTGAGCCGGGCGACATAGTCCTGCATCTGCCGATGCCGGTCATAATCCAATAGATTCCAGTCCAGCCCGTGCGCCTCGGTCCACTCGGAAAACTGCGCGAACTCCTGCCCCATAAAGAGCAGCTTTTTGCCCGGGTGCGCCATCATGTATCCGAAGAAAGCGCGCAGCTGGGCAAATTTTTGATCGTATTCGCCGGGCATCTTGTTGATCAGGCTGCACTTGCCATGCACGACCTCATCGTGGCTGATCGGCAGGACAAAGTTCTCGCTGAACGCATAGAAGAAGCTGAAGGTCAGCTTGTCGTGGTTCCCCTTGCGGAAGAGCGGATCGGTGGACATATAGCTGAGCACATCGTTCATCCAGCCCATATTCCACTTGAAGTTGAAACCGAGCCCGCCATCATGCGGCGGCTTTGTAACCATCGGCCAAGCGGTACTCTCTTCAGCGATCATCAGAGCGCCGGGCACCCGCTCAAAGACGGCGGTGTTCAGCTTGCGCAGAAAGGCGATTGCCTCGAGGTTCTCGTTGCCGCCGTTTTTGTTGGGACGCCATTCGCCGCCGCGGCGGTTATAGTCTAAGTACAGCATACTGGCGACGGCATCCACCCGCAGTCCGTCGATATGGAATTTGCGCATCCAGTACAGCGCATTCGAGATCAAAAAGCTCTGCACTTCGCCGCGTCCGTAGTCAAAGACCATCGTGCCCCATTCCTTGTGTTCCCGGCGCAGGGGATCCTGATCTTCATAGCAGCTCGTGCCGTCAAATTGATACAGGCCGAATTCGTCGCGGGGGAAGTGGGCCGGAACCCAGTCCATCAACACGCCGATGCCGTTCTGATGCATCGCATCGACAAAGGCCATAAAATCGTGCGGAGTGCCGTATCGGCTGGTGGGCGCATAGTAGCCGGTGACCTGATATCCCCAGCTGCCGTCGAAGGGATGCTCTGCCAGCGGCATCAGCTCGACGTGGGTGTAGCCCATCTTCTTGATGTAGGGGATCAGCTCGGCAGCGAGATCCCGATAATTGAAGGGGTTGCCGTCGGGATAGGTCCTCCATGAGCCGGCATGCATCTCATAGATGTTCATGGGCACGTTGAGGACGTCCTTTTTGGATGCGGCCTTTTGCCAGTCGCGGTCCCCCCAATGATATCCCTCAAGATCAAAGACCTTGCTGGCGTTTCCCGGGCGGGTCTCGGCGTGGAATGCGTAGGGGTCGGCCTTAAAGACCTCTTTGCCGTCAGCCTGAATGACACAGTATTTGTAGACATCAAACTCCTTGACAAGGGTGGTGAAACACTCCCAGATGCCGCTGTCCTTGACATTCTCCATCGGCAGAGCGGCGGGATCCCAACCATTAAAATCACCGACCAGACTCACACCGCGCGCGTGCGGCGCCCAGACCCGGAACAGAACTCCTTTGTCCCCATCCAATAGGACGGGATGTGCGCCGAAAAAATCATAACTTTCAAAGTTGTTTCCCTGTTTGAACAGGTAGACAGGCAGATCGAAATCGCCTTTGGCTTGATATTTCAACGCGCTTCCTCCCTTCCGTCGCGAAAAGACCGCGTAGTATAATGAAGCAAATTGCTTATTCATATTTTAACCATAGCACGGTTTTTTTTCAAGAACTTATATGTAAAAATGTCGATTAATTTCTTTTGAAGAAAATTTAATTTGTGTATTTCGCACAATGTTGTTTCAACAATATAGGTTGACCTGCCGCATCTGTCGAAAGGCCTGTCCAACGGGAACAAAAAGAGGTTTTAACGAAAAACTCCCAGTCGATTATTATGCGGCAAACTGCGCAAAAAATTTCGCACAAGCTGTCGAACCTGCGCTTGTACAGGGGAGGGGGATATGGTACCATGGGGGCAGACAATACTGCCAACATAAATAAAAGGAGAACCAAAGGTGAAAAAGCTGACCGAAAAAAACACGCTCGGCGAGCTGTGGAAGAATCCGGTGGGACATGATGTGCTGGATAAAGTGCTGTTGCAGCTGGGGGGAGATGCGCAATGGCTGACCAATCCTCTTTTTTCCAGACTGACCATCGGCGCCGTTTGTAAAATGGGACAGAAGGTACTGGGAAAGGATTTCGCAAAGACACTGCTAACACTTGTCAACACGGCACCGGATCCGGTGCAGCCGGTTGCGGGAATCCGGCCCGCGCCATTCAAAGAAGAGGTCTTTTATCAGATTTACCCCCGCAGTTTTCAGGATTCCGATGGGGATGGTATCGGCGACCTGAAGGGCATTCTGCGCCGTTTGCCCTATCTGCAGCGGCTGGGAGTGAGCGCAATCTGGCTCTCGCCGGTCTATGCCAGCCCGATGGATGACAACGGCTATGACATCAGCGATTACCGCGCAATTCATCCGGATTACGGCACAATGGAGGATTTTGACCGGCTGCTGGAAGAGGTACACCGGCGCGGGATGAAGCTGATTATGGATCTCGTCGTCAACCACACATCGGATGAGCACCCGTGGTTTCAGGCGGCAAAGCGGGACCGCAACAGCCCTTACCATGACTACTATATCTGGCGCGATGGCAACGACGACTGTCCGCCGAATAACTGGACCAGCTTCTTTTCGGGAAGTGCGTGGAACTATTATCCCGAAGTGGGCCAATGGGCACTTCATCTGTTCTCCAAGAAACAGATGGATCTCAACTGGGAAAACCCCGCATTGCGGGCAGAGATCGCCGAGATTGTGCGCTGGTGGCTCGAAAAGGGCGTTGATGGTTTTCGGATGGATGTTATCAACTATATCTCCAAGGGATCGCTGGAAGACGGCAATCCCGCGGTGGGAAAGCTGATGGGATATACCGGAATTGAACATTATTTTTATGGCCCGCATCTGCATGAATATCTCGCTGAGCTGCGGCGTGAGGCGTTTGCCCCCTACGGCGCGGTGATGATCGGGGAGACGCCCGGCGTCGGGCTGGAGATGACAAAACAGCTCACCGCCGAGGAGCGGGGCGAGCTGGATATGGTGTTCAACTTCGATCAGCTGGAGATGCCCGGGCGCACCCGCTTTGACGATTACAGGTATTCGCTGCAGTATCTCAAACAATATTATATCAAGTGGATGAAGGAGATGCCGGACAACTGCCGGATGAGTCTGTTCTGGGACAATCACGATAACCCGCGCATGCTGGCCAAAGCGGCACCCTCCCCCATGCTGCGCGCATCGCTGGCGAAACTGCTCGCAGTGCTTCAGCTCACCCTCAAGGGAACACCGTTCCTCTATCAGGGGCAGGAGATCGGCATGGCGGATCCGGGCTTTGTCTCGATCGATCAGCTGCGGGACGTCGAGAGCCTGAACCTCTATCGCGAGCTGGAGCCAAAGCTCGGCGCGAAGGCGGCGCTGCATCGGGTTCTGGCAGGCACGAGGGATGCCGCGCGCACGCCGATGCAATGGGATGCCGGCCCCGGCGCAGGGTTTACCGAGGGCAACCCTTGGATTGGTCTGGCGGTGGACTATGCCGACGGATGGAATGTCGAACAGCAGGATCAGGATTCCGATTCGGTGCTGAACTGCTATCGGCTGCTGCTTGCGCTGCGCAGAGCACACCGGGTATTCTCCTATGGAAGTTTCCGGCTCTTATATGAGGGACGCCGCGATCTTTTCTGCTATCTGCGCAGCGGAAAGGGCGAGCGGTTTGCCGTGGTCCTGAATCTGTCCGATAAGGCCGTTCCGGCGCCGCGGATGCCCCGCAGCGCGGATTGTGTCTACGACAGCAGCGGCGCGCCGGCGCCGCGGATGCAGCCCTATGAGGCGCAGATATGGCGGCTTCCCTCCCGATATGGAAAGAGAGAAAAGAGGGAGGAAAAGGCGTGATGCGGCAGATCGATGCGGTGCTGCTGGATATTGACGGCACGCTGGTGCCGGCCGGCAGATATGGAGTCTCGGCGCCGGTTGTCAAGAGGATAGATGAAATCCGCAGACAGGGCGTCAAGGTGATCGTGGCGACCGGACGCAGCGGCTTTGTGATGGGACCACGCCTTCTGGGCGCATTTGAGGCGGATTATTACATCTGCTCCAATGGCGGCGAGGTGCTGAACGCCGAAAAGCAGCGGATCTATGAGCGGCGTTTTACCGCCGAGCAGGTTGAGCGGCTCACCGCGCACTGTGATGCGGGCGGACTCTCCCTCTTTTTCGCCTTTGCGGATGGGTATGGCGTTTATACCGGATATGAGGCATATCGGCATAGGGAGGAACAGGCGCTTGGGCAGGGCAGGCAGCCGGATCAGAGCTATCAGGGGTGGATTGAAGACTGCCCGACCAGAGACCGCCATCAAGCAGGGCTGCCCTTCGGCGGGGTGCTCTACGGGGAGCCGGAGCCGGCATTTTATGAGGGACTGGAGGACCTGCAGTTCGTCCCCTTCTGTCCGGGCGGACGGGATATCTACCGCAGAGAGGTTGATAAGGCGCAGACGGCCGGATGGCTGCTGGAACAACTTGGTATCGCCTTTTCCCACACGGCGGCGATTGGGGATGGCAACAACGATCTGCCGCTGCTTGCTGCAGCAGGGATCGGTGTGGCAATGGGGAACGCACGCCCGACGCTCAAAAAGGCAGCGGATTTTGTCGTGGGCCCCTCGGAGGAGGACGGTTTGCTGGAGGCGTTTGACTGGCTGAAAATCTAAACTTACGGTTCGGGTATTCTTTCCGGCGAAGATGCGCTGCTGAAAAATAATTCAAAAAAGCAACGAAGAAATGAATATTTTTTGCATATTCATCTAGGCTAACCTGCTGTAAATTGGGACGGAATCAATAAAAAATAGGAAAGACAGGGAAAAGAGCTTTTCTTTTCCCTGTCTTTCATATAAGGACAAAAAGGGATAAAAACGGGATTGGTGCTATTGGAAAAAAGACAAAGGGCAAACTACATCAAAAATTGCAATGGGCGGATACAACAAACTTCTCCCACAAAAAGTGAATGCAAAAAACAAATATTACAAAATTTTGAACAAATTACAAAAAAATATTGAATATAGCGAAAACAACTTTTATAATTGTAAAAAAATTCGTTTTGGCCATATCGCTTCGATGCATTGAAGCGCTGAGCGGTCGGCTAAAGCGGAGAGGACGTGAACCGGCAGGTGGCCATTGTGGCCTATGAGGAGGCCGGTCGGGAAGCGGCCACAAAATTCCTTTGCGGTGTGCAAAGAAGAAAGAAGGAGCCAATATGACCATAACCTTGTGGACCCCAATGTTCTCGTTTTTGATCTTCGTGCTGTTCTATGCGATCGGCGACTGGATTTCCAATCTGACCAAGTCGAAGGTCTCGGGCATGCTGATTGCCATGCTGCTTTATTTGATTGGTTTCCAGACCGGTCTGATTCCCGCCAGCTCGATCAATGACACCGGCGTCCCGGCGATTGCTTCCAACTTCGCCATCATGATGATACTGGTCGGCATGGGCACCATGCTTCACTTCAACGAGATGATTGCCCAGTGGAAAACCGTTGTGGTCGCACTGGTTGCTCTGCTTGGTTTGGCAGCTTGCTCGTTTACCGTCAGCACTTGGCTGTTTGGCCGTGAGTGGGCGCTGTGCGCTTCCGCCCCGATCTCCGGCGGCGTCATCGCCGGTCAGATGACCGCTGAGGCTGCAAACGCTGCCGGTCGTCCTGATCTTGCCGGTTTTGCAATGCTGGTCATTGGTTGTCAGGGATTTGTCGGTATCCCCATCTGCAACTTCTTTGTCCGCAAGTACTGCCACGGCGTTCTCGCCGGCAAGATTCAGATGAAGGAGCCTGCTGAGGTCAAGGAGGGAGGCAAGCGCAAGCTGCTGAGCTTTGCTCCGAAGTGGATGAGCGGCGACAACACCATCTTCGCGAAGATGGCCTTTGTCGGCTGGATTGGCTGGCTGATCTCTCAGGTTTGCTCCGGTGTTCCGTATCTGAGAAATGTGACGAATGCCAACATCATGTATCTGATCGTCGGTATCATCTTCTGCCTGCTGGGCTTCCTGCCGGAGAATGCGACCGTTAAGTCCCACTCCAATGGTTTCCTGATGCTGGCTGTTCTCGCCGTCATTCCCGGTAACCTCGGCAGCCTGAGCCTTGAGGATCTTGTCAACATGATCGTTCCTCTGGTCGGCACCCTGCTCGTCGGCGCTGTTTTCATCTGCCTGTTTGGTGTGGCTGCGGGCTACTTCCTGCATGTGCATTGGACCATCGCTATCGCGATCTCGATCTGCTGCACCATCGGTTATCCCGGCACCCAGATCGTCGTCGATGAGGTTGTCCGCAGCCTCGACTGCGATGAGGAGACCCGTGAAAAGATCTATGGCAACGTGCTGCCCCAGATTGTTGTTTCCGGCTTTACCTCGGTTACCGTGGCATCGGTCGCATTTGCCAGCATTGTTTGCCCGATGATCTTCGGCTAAGCTGTAATTAGAGCTACATTATTTTATTAAAAAAGAGGCCTGCATCGCAGGCCTCTTTTTTGCGTATTTTTGTGATAAGAGGAGGCTGTGAAATCGGTGAAAACGCGATCAGCGGCTGAAGAGCGGGAAAAGGTGAGGGTTGATTTTGCCCCTTAAATGCGGTATACTTATGAAAAAATTATGAACAAGAGGTTCTCGTTTGGTGCTTTTTTGTTCAAATAGCCCATTTAGCGCTCTGCGCTATGGGTGAAATAGAAAAAACGGCTTGGCATCAGCCCAGTCGGTAAAGGAGGATGAAATGATGGACCATAAGCTGATCTGTGATATTCTGAACAGCGAGATGGAACTCGCCACTGGGTGTACCGAGCCCGCTGCAATCGCGCTGTGTGCGGCAAATGCCCGCGCACATCTCAAGGGTGAGGTTGCGCAGCTGACGGTACTTGCCAGTGTCAACATCATCAAAAATGCGATGGCGGCGGGCATTCCCGGAACCAGCTATACCGGCATCGACTACGCTGCAGCGCTGGGCGCTGTGGGCGGCAAGGTCGAGCGGCAGCTGCAGGTGGTCGACGAGGCCAGCGAAGAGGAGCGCCGCAAGGCGATTGAGCTGGTTCAGAGCGGCAGGGTCAAGATGGGTAAAAAGGACACCCCGGAAAAGCTCTACGTCGAGGTTGAGGTCAAGAGCGAGGACGGCCATCAGGCAAAGGCAATCATCGCATCTGCCCATACCAATGTTGTCCGGATTGAGGAGGACGGCGTCGCGGTGGTGGATCACCCGATCGGCACCTTGGTCAACGGGGTGTCCCCCGACGTGATTGACCAGACGCTGTCAATCCAAACCATCTTTGATTTTGTCAATGAGCTCGACCGCGAGAAGGATGATCTCCACATGATCGAGCAGGCGATTGCGGTCAATACCCGGATCTCGGAAGAGGGCAAGCGGGGAGACTATGGCCTGAACATCGGCCGCAACATCGCAAAGGCCCGCGCAAAGGGGTACATGAGCAACGATCTGGTCACCAATGCGATGGAGGACACCGCCAGCGGCGCAGATGCCCGCATGGCAGGTGCAAATGTGCCGGTGGTGACCAACTCCGGCTCGGGCAATCAGGGCATTACCGCGACGATGCCGGTGGTCAGTGCGGCAAAGACCTTGGGCATTGATGAGGACAAAATGTTCCGCGCGGTGACGCTGGCCCATCTGATGGGGATCCATATCCACTGCCGTTTCGGCCTGCTCAGCGGCCTGTGCGGCGCGACGGTGGCAGGCACCGGATCCGCCTGCGGACTGGTCTATCTGCTGGGCGGCAATGTCAAGCAGATCGGCTATGCGGTCAACAATATGCTGGGTGATGTCACAGGGATGCTCTGCGACGGCGCGAAGGCGGACTGTGCGCTCAAGATTAGCACCTGTGTCAATACTGCGTTCCAGTGCGCGTTTATGGCGCTGGACAATGTCTGCGTCCAGCCCAGTGATGGGATTGTGGACAGCGACCCGGAGCAGACCATTAAAAACTTCGTTCGTTTGGGCAACGAAGGATCCCCTGTCATGGACAACATCGTGTTGGACGTGATGCTGACAAAGCATAAATAAGAAAAAAGTACGGTATCACCGGCCTTTCAAAAGGAGGTAATCTGCACAAGTGGAAGCTTTTAAGGAAATCATCTCCAACAATGCGATTCTGGCATTGCTTTGCGTTGCGCTGGTCTATGCGATTGGCGACATCATCGGCGTACTCTCCAAGGCGTGGGTGCCCTCTGTTTTCGTTGTCGCAGTGCTCTTTATCATCGGTTATTGGACCTTCTTCCCGACGGAAATTGTCACCGCGGCGGGCTTTGGCGCCCCCTTCACCAGCACCATCTGTATCTATCTGCTCATCACCCATATGGGTACCACCATCTCGATCCGTGAGCTGCTCCAGCAGTGGAAGATTATCGTCATCTGCCTTGCCGGCCTTGCGGGCATGGTCCTGCTGTGCATGGTCCTCGCGTGGACCGGTATTGTGGATTGGAACTATGTGATCTCCGGCTTGCCTCCGCTGACTGGCGGCATCGTCGCGGCGGTCACCATGAAGGATGCCGCGACGGCGTTGGGCTTGACCGATGTCGCGGCGCTCGCAATTATCATGTACTGTGCGCAGGGTTTTGCGGGCTATCCTCTGACTGCCTTCTGCCTCAAGCGTGAGGGGCGTAACCTGCTCAAGGCCTATCGTTCCGGTGAAGTGAAAAAATCCGCCGGCGGAACGGTCAATGCAGTCGACGGCAAGATGGCGACGGAGGAGGGCGGCAAGAAGCTGATTCCTGCGCTGCCCGACAAGTTCTTTACCACCTCTGTGGCGATCCTGAAGCTCTCGATTGTCGCACTGGGAGCCTTCTATCTGGGCAAGATCAAGTTCCCCGGCATCGGGGCGATCAGCGGCGCGGTCTGGGCGCTGATTCTCGGCATCATCTTCACCGAGCTGGGATTCCTCGACCGCAGCATCCTCAATAAATGCGGCTGCTTCAACTTCATTTGCTTTGCGCTGATGCTCTATGTCTTTGACGGACTCAAGCAGGCGACGCCGGAGATGATGCTCTCGGTGCTTGGCCCGCTGGTTATCATCATTGTAGTGGGCGTTGTCGGTATGGGCATTCTGGCTGCCATTGCGGGCAAGCTGCTCAAGGTCAGTCCCTATATGGCTTTCGCCACCGCATTGACTGCGCTGTACGGATTCCCGCCGAACCTGATCCTCACCACTGAGGCCTCGAAGGCTCTGGCAGAGAATGACGAGGAGTATCAGTACCTGATGGATACGATGCTGCCTCAGATGATCGTTGGCGGCTTTGTCACCGTCACCATCACCTCGGTGATCATCGCCGGCCTGTTTGTGCCTCTGCTGCGCGGCTGATCTTTGGGAAAGCACTGTTTTCATTATTGAATTAGGGGAGATCACCGTCTAAAGAGAGAGCGGCGCGGCTTTGCTGCGCCGGCGTATCCGGGAGGTGATCTCCCTTTTTCAATTTTGTGCCAAAGAAATGGCAGAAAGCAAAGAAAAATGTGGAAAATGCCTATCCCTTTTCGGGGGAACTATGATAAAATAAGACAAACCATCCGCGGGTGCAGAAACCCACAGTTTGTGAATTCCTGCCCGAGGGATAAAGGAGGAGATTGACAATGGATATCAAAGCTTTGGCGGAGAAGTACGAGAGCTATGTTATCGAGCAGCGGCGCTGGTTTCATGCGCATCCCGAGCTTTCTTGGGAGGAGTTCGCAACCACCGACGCCATTGCGGCACAGCTGGAGCAGATGGGGCTAGAGGTCAAGCGGTTTGAGAATGGTCTTGCCGGATGCACCGCGATGATCTGGGGCGGCAAGGCAAAGCCCGGCTGCAAGACGGTCGCACTGCGGGCGGATATCGATGCGCTGCCGGTGGAGGAAAAGACCGGTCTGCCCTTTGCCAGCGAGAACGCGGGCTGCATGCACGCCTGTGGCCACGACAACCACATTGCGATGCTGCTGGGCGCAGCCAAGATCCTGACCGAGGTCAAGGATGAGCTGCAGGGCAATGTCAAACTCTTCTTCCAGCCGGCGGAGGAGAGCTGCCATGGCGCCGAGCCCTGCATCGAGCAGGGGGTTCTGGACGGTGTGGACGCCATCTTCGGCCAGCACATCTGGGATGGTCTGGATGCACCCTATCTGAATGTCCAGCCCGGTGTCCGGATGGCCAGCTGCGACAACTTCACCCTGACGGTTGAGGGCGCTTCCTCCCACGGCAGCGCGCCGCATCTGGGGGTCGATGCCATTGTCGCGGCGACTGCCATTATAATGAATCTGCAGACCATCGTCTCCCGCAACAACAATCCGCTCAACGGTCTGGTTATCACCATCGGGGAGATCCACGGCGGCCAGCGCTGGAACGTTGTAGCCGGCAAGGTGGTCATGGAGGGGACCTGCCGCACCCATTCCCGTGAGATGCGCGCCAAGATTGAGCCGCTGATCCGCCGGGTCGCCGAGTCCACTGCGGCAGCCTATAAGGCGAAAGCAACCCTCAAATATGAGGCATTCCCCGGCCCGGTCATCAACGATCAGGAGGATCTGAACAAGATCGCGCACGACGCCGCAGTCAAGCTGTACGGCGAGGAGGGACTCAAGGAGCTGCCCAAGATGATGGGCAGTGAGGACTTTGCCTATTTTATGGAAAAGGTGCCCGGTGTTTTCGGCTTCCTCGGCAGCCATGATGCCGACCATGCGGCCAGCAACCACAATGATCACTATGACGTGCCGGAGAGTGTGCTCAAACGGGGCGCCGCAATGCACGCCCAGTTCGCAGTGGACTATCTTGCGGCCAAGGCGGAGTAACCGCCGCCGACAAAATCGAAGAAAGAGGAGTGTTATCCCATGAATGTTCGTGAACTCGCGGAAAAGAACGAATCCTACATCATCGAGCGGCGGCGTTATTACCACACCTGTCCCGAACTGTCCGGGCAGGAGGTCGAGACCGCAAAGAGCATCAAGGCCGATCTGGAAGCGATGGGTGTCGAGGTCAGTATGTGCACCACCTGCAACGGTGTGGTCGGCACGATCCGAGGCGGAAAGCCGGGCAAAACGGTCGCACTGCGCGCCGATATTGACGCGCTGAGTGTTGTGGAGGAGACCGGACTGCCCTTTGCCAGCAAGAATGAGGGCGCGATGCATGCCTGCGGCCATGATAACCATATTGCGATGCTGCTGGGTGGGGCAAAAATCCTCACCGAGGTCAAGGATCAGCTGCACGGCACGGTCAAGCTGCTGTTCCAGCCGGCGGAGGAGATTGCCACCGGCGCAAAGCAGATGATTGCTGAGGGCGTGCTGGAGGGCGTTGACGCGATCTATGGCGCTCATATCTGGGGCGACTTTGACGCGCCGTTGGTCGATGTCTCGGCTGGCAATCGGATGGCCTGCTGCGATGGCTTTACCATTGAGGTCGAGGGTGTTTCCACCCACGGCAGCAGTCCCCAACTGGGCACCGATGCGCTGGTGGCTGCCGCTGCGATTGTGCAGGATCTGCAGGCTTATGTCTCCCGCAACAATAACCCCCTGAACCCCTGTGTGGTCACCATCGGCACCATCAACGGCGGACAGCGGTTCAATATCATTGCGAACAAGGTTGTGATGGAGGGCACGGTGCGCACCTTCTCCCGCGAGACGCTGGCCACCATCGAGGAGGATCTGCGCCGAATCGTCAAGAACACCGCCGAGGCATTCGGTGCGACGGCGGATGTGACCAAGTACAATCACATGACCCCGCCGCTGATCAACGATAATGAAGAGATCAACACCATCGCCCGCGCGGCGGCGGTCAAACTTTTCGGTGAGGAAGGGGTCGGCAATCTGCCCACGATGATGGGCAGTGAGGATTATGCCTTCTTTATGGAGAAGGTCCCCGGCATCTACGCCTTCATCGGCAGTCGGGACGCTGCACACCCTTATATCAACCATCACGAGAAATATGATGTGCCGGAAGAGGTCCTCAAACGCGGCGCGGCGATGTACGCGCAGTTTGCAGCGGATTATCTTGAGGCGAACGCCTGAGCGAGAAACTCAATAAAATCAAACAAAGAACGGGGCAGAGCAGACTCTGCCCCGTTCTTTGTTGTGCTGCGAGAGCTGTTAATCCTAAAAAATAAAAAAAGCTGAGCGCAGAGGATTGACAATACCGATAAAATGTTATATAGTTAGTTACACAAGTAATGAACCACTTAACCA
>CALXIJ010000126.1 GCA_944388335.1 uncultured Pygmaiobacter sp. | reverse complement strand
GAGAATGGCAAGCTTCATGAAAAAGCCCTCGCTTGTGATTTTTTATACCAGTGTGGGGAAATAGATGGTCAGCCGAAGTCTAATCCCGCATTGCCCGCAGTTTTGCCTCATCCAGAATGGTTATCGTGCCTCGGGAGAGCTGCACCGCGCCCTCTCGCTGGAACTACTGCAGCATCCGGGTGATGACCTCTCTGTGGGATCCGAGATGGCGTGCAATGGTCTCGTGGGTAATCTTCAGCCGGCAATTTCTCTCGATGGCGGATTCCTGCAGAAGAAAAGCTGCCACCCGCTTGTCAAGACTCTTCCAAATAAACTGCTCCATCCGCTGCATGACCTCAGAGAAGCGGCTGGCCATCAGTTCGTTGGTGTAGTTTGCAACGGCGGCCGATTCCGCCATCAGCCGGCGATAGATCGACGCGGGAATCGTCCAGAACTCGGTGTCCTTTTCCGCTTCGATCAACAGGTCAAACTGAATGTTCCGGATCACGCAGGAGGCGGAAAAGAGACACAGATCCCCGTCAAACAGGCGGTAGATGGTGATCTCCCGTCCCTCCTCGGAAAAGACATAAGCCCGCAGCTGACCTCTTTGGATCAGATGCAGTCCGGTGCAGCTCGCACCTGCGCCGTGCAGCAGTGTGCCCTGCTTCACAGTCTGAAAGGACAGGACGTCCAGCAACTGCTGTTGCTGGGAAAGGGTCAGCTGATCCCAGATCGGAAAATGATCCTGAAAACGCATCTTTTGTTCCTCCCGTGGTGCCCTCAGTATAAGGGACAGAGCGGGCGCTGTCAACCGTGCCGGCAATGGAATGCGCCGCAATGTCAAAACAATCCGGTTTGGCATACGGTAAAAGGTGATCTCATCACAGACAAATGCTGAGTATTTTGGTGTAGTAAGATCAAATCTCAGAGATGAACCGGCAGAGAATAGATCCATCGGCGCGGGCAAAGCGCTGGTGCATCGTATTGATTGATGAGATTGACACTTTGACGTAAAGGGCAGTTTCGGCCTTTGTGAATAAATGACAGGGAGGTTTTTTAGATGAGAAGCATTACAACATTGGATCTGCAATACGCCCACAGATTTTACGGCTTCAAGGGAGAGGCGCAGTATCTTCACGGCCACACCGGAGTCTTGACCATCGAGGTGGAAGACACCGTAAATCCCGGTGTCAATATGGTGTTTCCCTGTAACGAAATTCAAAAAACCGCTTGGTCGGTGCTGAAAAACTTTGACCATGCGCTGATTCTGCGGGAGGGTGACCCGCTTTTGCCCGCAGTGCTCAAGGTCTATGAGGAGCAGGGAATCCGCGACGGCGCGCCCCAGAACCAGATGAAGGGGCCGGCTTTCAAGACCGAACTCGCCACCGCTTATCCCGAGTGCCGCTTGGTGGTGACCAAGGAGACCATGACGGTGGAGGGCATGATCAAGATCGTCTATGATCTGCTGAAGGACAAACTGAACATCGCCAAGATCACCTTTACCAGCGGCGTCAATGCGGCTTCGGCTGAATTTGAGACCCACAACCAGATCGAGCGCTGCCCGCTGTGCGGCATTGCGCTGGACGAGAACGGCGTCTGCCCGAAATGCGGATATCGGAAGAGATAACGATTTTGGGCTTGCAGCCACAACTACCCCAATAGACCAGAGCATCGGCCCGGGTTTCCCTCGGGCCCGATGCTGTTTAGAACGTGTCTTTTGCCGACTGTCTTCGTAAGAACCCTTATTAAAAAAATAGCGGGAGGGTATCAAATATGCGCCGCAGAATTTTTTCCCTTGTCACCGCTCTGGCACTGCTGCTGAGCGGATGCTCCGCTGTCTATGGTCCTGCGGCGGAGTCAACAATAAAAAAGGATACCGACAAAGAGTCAAAGGCGGACCAAGAGATGTCCGGAAAAGAGGAAACCTATATGGACACGACAGAGAATGTTATCTATCTGGCAGGCGGCTGCTTTTGGGGGATCGAGCAGCTGATGCAATCGATTCCCGGCGTTGTTGATGCGCAGAGCGGCTATGCCAACGGTACCGGCGAGGCGGACGCCAATTATCGGACTGTCTGCACCGGGACCACCGGTTTTCGGGAAACGGTGCGGGTAGAGTACGACCCGGGACAGGTCAGCCTCGACGCGCTGCTGCTGGCGTATTTTTATGTGATTGATCCCACAGTGCAGAATCGCCAGGGCAACGACTGGGGGAGTCAGTACCAGACGGGCGTCTATTACACCAATGGAAAAGCGCAAAAAACGGTGGAGCGCATCGCCGAGATTGAACGCAGCCGCAGCAAGGCCTTTTTTGTTGAGATTGGCCCGCTGGTGAACTTTTATCCGGCGGAGGAGTACCATCAGGATTATCTCGAAAAGAATCCCGGCGGTTATTGTCATATCCCGAGAGAGGAGATTGCGCTGTTTTCAAAACTGCGCATCGACCCCGGGGAGTATCAAAAGCCGGCGGTGGAGGCCATCCGCGACAAGCTGACGGCACTGCAATACCGGGTCACCCAGCAAAGCGACACCGAGCGACCCTTCGCCAATGAGTTCTGGGACAAATTTGAAAAGGGAATCTATGTGGACGTGGTTACCGGTGAGCCGCTGTTTTCCTCGACAGACAAGTTTGAGAGCGGATGCGGCTGGCCGGCTTTCTCGAAACCGATCGAGTCTCCCGCCGTGGTAGAACTCGAGGACAACAGCCATGGGATGCGGCGCACTGAGGTCCGCAGCCGCGCGGGTAATTCCCATCTGGGACATGTGTTCACCGGGGATCCGGATTCGCCGAACGGGGTGCGCTACTGCATCAACAGCGCCGCCCTGCGCTTTATTCCCTACGCAAAGATGGAAGCGGAGGGATATGGGTATCTGCTGGATCTGTTTGAGGAATGAGCCAAAAGGTGCCGAGAGGGCACAGGTACCGTGAGAAAGCACTGCACCAAGCCGAGATAGCGCAATTCGCACGGAAAAACGAACGCCCCACAGGACAAGACCGGGTCCTGTGGGGCGTTCGTTTTCATGAAGAGGATAATGGGAGCAAGGAGCGGGAAAATCATATCCGCAACCGAAAGGTTTGCGGGGCAAAACGGTAGACCAGAATGCAGGCGAGGACGGAATAGATCAGACAGAAAACGATACAGGCGGCGCCGAAAAGGATAATCGGCAGACGCAGGTTCATCAGCGCATAGCATCCCCAATAGGTGAGGAGCGTTACAACGCGATAGGTTCCGCCCTTCATCTCGGTGCCAAAGGTATAGGGCTGCAGCAGATAGTAGATGGTGAGATAGTGGATCGAAAAGAAAAGGCTCATCGATAGGATTGAGACGGCGAGGATAAGGTAGTTCAGCAGATTCGCAGTTCCGCCGGAGACGTAGAGAATCAGACAGAGCCCCGCGCTGATCACAAGAGCCGGCGGGGTATTGACCTTCATGATCTCCCGCAGCCGGATCTTGAACAATTTGAGGATAAACTCAGGCTGCTTATAGAACGAATAGGTCAGCAATGCGTGGTCACAGTTCATAAAAAGTGCCCGTGTAAAATTGGTTCCCCGATTGATCAGGTACATAATAAAGGTAAAATAGGGCAGCCAGGTCATGACCATCTGGTTGACATCAGGCCGAAAAGCGGGCCAAAACAGCAGAAAAATTAAACTGCCGCAGCAGAGAATCCCTAAAAAGGCGGTGAGACGGAGAGAGGATCTCCAGAGAATTTTTCGGTGCCGGCGGAGAAACAGCTCATTGAAATACTCAAATCCTTTTTTTCGGCTGGTGATTGAGACGTCATCGGAGATCGCCCTTTCACTGGCGGTTTTGGCTGCCCTCTTTGCCGCATCCATCTGCTGGAACAGTTGGGCGAGCAGCTCCTGATTGATTTCCCGGTAGAACCCAAAGGACAAAATCCTCCGCAGGCAGAAAAAACCGATCGGGATCCAGATCAGCCACAGCACCGCGGCGCCCCAAAACGGAAGTGTCAGCCCGGCGGCAGGGAGAAGGTAGGCGAGGGCCAGTAGCGGCAAGGTCAGCAGCCAAGCAAACTTTTGCAGTTTGTTTTCGCTGCGGGCATTGCCGTTCTTTTCATAGCCGTGCAGCGCGTAGGCGGCGTCTGCCAGCTTTGTGCCCGCAACGCAGAAGGGAATCAGCAGACAGAGCCAGAGCGGGACGCCGCGGCAAAGCCCAAACAGCAGGGTGAAGGGAAGAAAGCCGAGAATCCCTTTCACCAGCGTGTAGCCATAGCCCACCAAGGTGTAAGAGCGGGCGTTCATCCGCAAAAGGACGATGGCGTAGTACTGATCGAGACGCGGGCTGAGAAAACTGTTGTTCAGATAGGAACCAATCAAGGTGAGAAAGAAAAGAATGTGCAGAAAGACAAGAGTGGGGGAGGATTTTTGATAGAGCGGCTCCGGCCCGCAGACCATAAACAGGAAATAGAGCAGTTTGAAGAGAAAGAGCGAGAGCAGCTCCCAGAGGACGGACAGGATATTCGCAAGGATTTTGAACCCTTTGACCTGATAGAGAGAGGACGGCAGAAAGCGGCGCAGCAGGGGAACCTGCTTGAGGGAGTAGAGGATGCTGTTGACCCGATAGGTGTTTTTGAGTGAAACGGAAATCCTGAGTGTTTTAAACATGATTTTCCTCTTTCAGCGCCTCGATGATTTTTTGCTTGAATTCCTGATTGCCGAGATTGCATTTCTCCACGACCTCCAGTTCACCGTGGCTCAGCAGAACGATTTCGTCGCAGAGATCCAAAGCAAGATCCAGAAGATGGGTGGAGAAAAGAATAATCCGGTCCCCCTTCAGGGAGCGCAGCAGCTGCTTCATCTCCTCCGCTACCACCACGTCCAGCGAGGTCAGAGGCTCATCCAGCAGCAGGATCTTGGGCTGTGCGAGAATATTGATGAGCATCTGCATCTTGTTCTTCATGCCGTGGGAATACTCCCGCATCAGCTTGTCCCGGTCCTCCGGCGCAATGCTGATTTTGTCAAAGTATTCGTCCAGTGGCCTGCACTCTGGAATGGAGCTGGCATTGATCTCGATAAAAAATTTTAAAAATTCGCGGGCGGTCAAAAATTCCGGGACGGCGGGGGTGGAGAGCACATAGCCGATGTCCTCTGCCGCAAGCTCCCGCCGCGCACCGTTTTCCTCTAATAAAAAACTGCCCCCGTCGGTCCTGAGATCCCGGTTCAGACAGTTAAAAAGAGTGGTCTTGCCCGCACCGTTTCGTCCCAGCAGACCGTATATTTTGCCCGCTTCAAAGGAAAAGGTGATGTCCCGCAAGACCTCTTTTTTCTCAAATCGCTTTGAGAGATGTTCGATGATCAGTTTCATGGCAGTCTCCTCGCTGCTTTTTATCCCCTTCAATCTGCTTGATGGGAAAGGAAAAAAATAGGCGCTGGATGTCGATTCAGACAGCGCCTAAACAATCTGTCCGGCACATTTTCTCACATCGGCACGCTGCGCACCAACTGCTCGATTTCTTCCTTTGTTTTCTTGCGCTCTGCGGTGGCCTGTTTTAATAGGGTGTCCAGATGATTGAGCAGGCGGACAATCTGATCTCTGGTCTCCTGCACCTGCTCTTGAGAGTGCTGGATTTGGGACAAAACCGCCCAGTCGGCAAAGAACCCGTCAAAGAAATAATCCGCAACCTGC
The DNA here is from genome assembly GCA_944388335.1 of uncultured Pygmaiobacter sp. GTDB lineage: Bacteria > Bacillota > Clostridia > Oscillospirales > Ruminococcaceae > Pygmaiobacter. The sequence goes on along the minus strand of CALXIJ010000126.1, from coordinate 567 downwards.
AGAAACCCGTCGATCCCGACCTTGAAATCGGCATCAACGGTGACGTCGGCCAATTCTGTCTTAAACTGGCGCAGCTGGGATTGCAGCTGTTCCACAAGGGCCTGCGCTTCGTCCAGATGGCCGTACTTCGCAAGATCCGATAACAGCCCGCCGCCGACGAGATCCCACGTGCCCCAGCCCGATGCACTGTCGAGATGATCGGCAATCTGGTCGACCGTCTCCAGCGCCTGCTGACCGGCATCAATCGCCTCGCGAAGCTCGTTTTTCTGACTTTTAAGATAGGCGGCGCGCTCCTCGAGATGCAGTATCTGTTCCGCAGCGCTGCCGCCGGCCTTCTTGACTGCCTGCGTTTTTTCTCTCAGCAGGGAGGCATACCGCTCCTCACAGTTTTGGAGGGATTTCAGTTCTTCCTCACACCGGCGCAGATCCCGCTGGATTCCATCGAGCTCCCGGACAGCGGCGTCATATTTGATCTGGGCGGCATAGGCTTCCCGCTGCTCTTTTTCCATTTTTTCTTCTGTCTTTCCGAGCATATTGTAGAAAAGGGCGGAGAGGCTGTGCCCTTCC
>CALXIJ010000125.1 GCA_944388335.1 uncultured Pygmaiobacter sp. | reverse complement strand
AAAAGAGGTCTATTACACTGCGGCAAAAACGCGGCAGGCGGCGCTGCTGCACAAGATGATCGAGGAGATGGTGGAGATTGCCTGCCCCTCCGAAAGCGAAAAGGGGAGCGCCCTGAAATGAAGCGGGAGGAATGCAGGCGGATCGAGCAGGAACTGCACAGGGTCGCGACCGGGCAGCTGGTGGTGCTCCGGCACAGCGTGCAGCAGAGGGGGCCGATCCTCTTGACCGATCAGTTCTCCGCCAGAACTGAGGGCAGGGGAAGGGTCGAGGCATACTCGGTTCTCCCCGGAATCGATGCGTCCTATATGACAATACTGGCGCCGCAGATTGACTTTCATCACGCGGCAACCCGCTCTGTGCTGGAGCTGTTCTACTGCCGCAGCGGACGGGTTGGCTGGAATATGCAGGGTGGCTCGGCGATTTATCTCGGGGCGGGGGATCTGGCAATCCACGGCGCCGCCTATTGTGCCGATTCCGCGATGATGCTCCCACTGGGCTATGCGGAGGGCATTGCCGTCGCTCTGGATCTGCCCGTCCTCGAGGAAAACTGTCCTGCGGTTTTACAGGAGACGGGGATCGATTTTCAGCAGATGGAGAGAAACTTCTGCGAGAGAGAGCCGAGAACCGTCTCCGCCTGCCCGCAGCTCGATCGGATCTTTATGCCGCTCTTTCTCGCAAAACCCGACCGGCGCGGGGCTTATCTTCAGCTGAAGGTACAGGAACTGCTGCTTTATCTGATGGAGCTGGATCCTGAACCGAAAGCGGCAACCCAGTATTATTCCCAGCAGACCGAGCGGGTGAAGGAGATCCACCGACAGATGACGCGGCATCTTGAGCGCAGATACACCATTGAGGAGCTCTCAAAGCAGTACCTGATCAACACCTCAACCCTGAAAGAGGTGTTCAAAGCCGTCTATGGCCTGCCGATTGCGCGGTATATGAAGGAATATCGGGTGCGGGAGGCGATGAGAATGCTGCGGGAGACCGATGATGCGATCTTTGAGATTGCGGGCCGTCTGGGCTACGAGACACAAGGAAAATTTTCCGAGGCATTTAAACAGGTCGCACAGATGCTGCCGTCGGAGTATCGCAGGCTGTACCGGGAACAGGGCCGCAAGAACCCCTGAAAGAAAAGAGAGATAAAAAAGGAGCTCCCTCCACTGGGTGCAGAGGAGGGAGCTTTCTTGAAAAAGGGGCGTATTGCGGACAAAACATGGTTTTCGCAGATCGCGCAGATCTTGGATCAAAGATGACGAATGCCGGGGTTATTTTGACAATTCGGTATAAGCTTCGCTGTTTGCTTCCATGATCCGGCGGGAAATCTCCGACAGTTCTTCGCTGTCTGCCGGCAGCTTCTGTTCCAGCTTGGAAAACTCGAGCAGCACATAGCGCGGCGCATTGTTCTTGAGGGTCACAACTGCGCCTGCTCTGTCTGCCATCCGCGCGACACGGGAAAAATTTTGATTCGCCTCGGTGATCGAGACCATATAATTTGTGTCAATGAGCATTTTGATCCCTCCTATGCTCTCTATTTTACAGGAAAATTAGGAGAAATAAAACCTATGCAGAAAAAAGCCCGCGGGACCGCCCCAAAAAAACGGTTCCACGGGCTTTTGTACGGGAAAAGCTTATGTTTCGGCGAACTGTTTCAGGTCCTCGTCAGTGCATCTGCGCAGGATCTTCTTTGTCTTTTCAATCGGGAAAGGAACATCCTCTGCGGCGAAATATTCCACCTTGGTGACCTTTGCAACAGTGAGGCGATTGTCCCTCCCCGCCGGCACGACCACAAGATCCCCAGCAGTGATCGAGTCATCCTCGGTGAGGTAGTAATAGGTGGTATAGCTGTTCTCAAAAGACACGCTGCAGTAGATGAGATCACTCTTCCGCCGCGGCTTTTTTTCATAGGTGGAGGGGAAGATCATCTCTCCGGCGCCGTAGTGTTGGACGAGGGCGAAGATAGGATTCATAAAATCCGAAAAATCGTCCGGCAGGCCATCCTTGTCATACCGGCCGGCGAGCAGGCGCTGGAGGCCTTTTTTATATTGGATGGTGATGAGATAGGAGGTTTTGTGGTCGGGATCCTTGATGAGATCCGCATCCTCGGCATCCAGCTGTTCCACCCCCTGCTCGTTCATGGGGTGGCGGGCGAAAAACAGGTTGCTGCTGCTGAAATGGTCCAGCAGTGAGACAACCGTCTCCCGCATCCGATAGGTGTGGAGCACCGTGCACCCCTCATCGACCTCCTGCGAGAGCTCGATTGTCCCAAAATCTCGGTCAATGACCAGATGTTCACAATAGTCCCAGAAAAAATACTGCCAGCTGGAAGCTTCTTTTTTCGTTTTTGGGTAGGATTTTTCGGTTCGGTGGTAATCCACACAGATTCGATCGATCTGCATGCCGATCCGGATTGCCCTCTGGGAAGGGGCGGCCGGATTTCCATCGCCTTTCTGAGAATGGGTGTCGCACATTTTTTTTGCCTCCTCGCCAGAGGTCATTTTTGACAAAGATCTTGATAAAAGGTCTTCGCGCGCCGCAGATCCTCCTCGCTGGGCAGCCCCTTGCCGCTGCCGCCGAAGAGCTTGAACGGGCCAAAGGTGTTAAAGCCGCGGCAGCTGAATTCTCCCAGAACGGGGCACTCCTTTTCTGCGGCAATCTGATAGAGCGCCTTGGCGCCGCTCCCCTTGGCGCCGCCGTAGGTGTAGACAAAAAAGACCGGTTTTTTGGCGGGCAGATACTGCCTGGCAAAGTCGACGACGGATTTGTGAACGGAAAAACCATAGATGCCGGAGGCGAGCCCGATGCAGTCATACTCCTCCAGATGGACCGTTTGACGGGTGCGCAGATCGATGAGATCGACATCCCCGGCTTCTGCCATGGCTTCGGCGACCTTCAGCGTGTTGCCGTGGTGATATGAGAAATAGCAGCTTGCGGTTTTCATCGTTCGTTTTCCTCCCTTAATGGCCAGCCAAAATCGTTGTGATAGCTCATCTGCCGGGTCATACCGCCGTCGATGCAGATGTTTTCCCCTGTGATAAATCCGGCTTTCTCTGAGCAGAGATAGAGCGCCATATTGGCGATATCGAGCGGGTTGCCCACCCGGCCGGCCGGCTGCTGTGCGGCATCCGGCCCGGTCCAGACCTGATCACCGGTCTCGATCCATCCCGGGGAGATGCTGTTGACCCGCACCCTGCCCGCAAGGCTCACCGCCAGCGCATGGGTCAGTGCCGAGATCCCGCCCTTGGCGGCGGTATAGCTCTCGGTCTGGGGCTGGCTCATCCGATCGCGGGAAGAGGAGATGTTCACGATGGCGGCCCCGGGAGCAAAATGGGGGAGAAACAGCTTGGTCAGATAGAAGGGCGCGCTCACCCCCACCCGCAGCGCATAGTTGAACTCATCATAGCTGCATTCTGAAATCCCCTTCATCAGAGGCAGTGCATTGTTGACGAGATAGTCGAGGTGACCCCAGTCGTTGATGACTCTGCGCGCAAAATTTTCCAGCACGGCGGGATCCGCGAGATCCCCCACATAGTAGTCGTTTTCCAGCAGGTCAATCACACACACCTTCGCCCCCGCGCGGCGAAATTCGTCGGCGATGGCTTTGCCGATTCCCTTGGCGCCGCCGGTCACGACGGCGACTTTATTCTCGAACACAGATATCTCTCCTTTCCGCTGTCCTTTTTCAGGCAGCAATGACGGGCCAAAGATCGGCATTGGGGCCGCTCAGATGAGAATCCCGTCACAGTGGTCGATCTCGTGCTGGATAATCTGCGCCGTCCAGCCGGTAAAGGTCTTGATCCGCTCCTGAAACCGCTCGTTCTGCCAGCGCACCTTGATCGAGCGCCACCGCTTGGCGGTGCGGGTGCCGGAGAGGGAAAGACAGCCCTCCTCGGCCGTGTAGGGATCGGATTTTTTGAGAATTTGGGGGTTGAACATGACCAGATAATGCGCCCCGTCCTCAACGGCGATGATGCGCTTGCACACCCCGATCATATTGGCTGCCATCCCGACGCAGCCGTCCCGGTGATATTCCAGCGTCTCCAACAAGTCATTTGCAATCGGGAGATCTTCCAAAGTGGCAAGTTCCGCTTTTTTAGCCAAAAAATCAGTGTCTTTACAGATTTCACGGATCATGATGCTGTTCCTCCTGTTGCAGAATCACCTCGGCCAGAACCCGCGACGCGAGGCGAGAACCTGCGAGGTTCGGATGGATGCCGTCGGCGGCGTAGAGATTTTGAGAGGGGGAAAGCGCATAAAACAGCTGTCCCACCTCGGCCAAAGGCGCGTGGTTCTCCCTTGCCGCCTGATGATAGGCGGAAAAGAGAACATCGGCCATCTCGTCATAATCCCATCCCTTTGCGGACAGCTTTGCACATCCCTTTTGATAGGGCCATGTCGAACAAAGGATCGGAACCGCTCCGTTTTGGCGGATGGCGGTGCAGAGCTGTGCCGCGCTGTCGAGAAAGCGCTCCCGCGCCGTGATTGGGCCATGGCTCATCTCCTGCAATAAAACATAGTCCCACGGAATTGATGCGAGCGCGGCCTGCGTCTTGGCGCCGAGCTTCGTTTTGGAATTCAACTGTTCCGCAAGACGCGCCCCGCCGCGGGTATGCGCGGCGACCCGCGCACCGGTTTTTTCCGCCAGCAGCTGCGGCAGGCCATTGGCGGAGGTGAAGCTGTTGCCCAGCATCAGGATCTGCAGTTTTGCGCTCCTCATCGGCTCTGCCCCAGTGCGGCGCAGAGAGATTGCTCGTCTGCGGCGGGAAAATGCCGGCTGATCTGCTGAAAGATCAGTTCCTTGGAGCGGGCCGGATCCGTCGCATAGGCCGAGGAGGTCTGCGCATAACCCCACAGTGCTTCCGGTGTGGCGTAGACCGAGACCGGCCACCCATAGGGCTGGCCGCGCTTGTTGCGGCGGCGCCTAAAATCCCGAATCAGCAGATAACCGCTCATCTGCAGATCGGTCACGGTCCCTTCAAAATTTTTCTCGCCCTCTTTGCCGAAGCCGGCCAGTGCCCGAAGCTCAAAGGAGGACAGTTCTTCCTTGGCTGCAAACTGATCCATAATCTTCTTCTGGCGTGTGCTGGCGAGTCCCTCGTCCCATCGACTGTCAAAATCATAGCCGTCTCGCCGCCAGTTGGCAAAGTGGGGAAACCACGCCTTGGAGAGAAAACCGGCCTTTTTGCCAAAGAACTTGCCGTAGGCGACCTGACCGCTGTGGGCGATAAGCCGGCGCCATTCCCATGGATCCTGAGCGGGGTCACCGGTCCACCAACAGAGGCCGACGGTGTGTTCCTCCACTGAAAAGCCCTCGACGTCGTTTTTGAACAGAGGCAAAAAGCCGATCTCGTCAATCCAGAGGATCAATTCCTGCCAGCTGCGGATGCGATCGGGATCCTCCCAGTCCATCCCGTGAAGCACCCATTCGCCGTTCTCAACCGCCATATCCTGTCCCACCTTTCCGCCAGTCAAAAAAATTATACCACACAACGGCAATTCAAAAAAGAAACAGATTGTGGGATGGGACCGGCGCGGTGAACCGCCGCCGGTGTAGTCAGCGCCAAATTAGCGCACCCGATTTTCAAAGAAATCCTTTACCACACCGAAGGCGAAATCCCCGTATTCCGCCCGCGAAAGATTGTCGCTGCAGAGCGGATCGATGCCGATCTGCCCGCAGATGCGGTTTACAATTCGGATTTTGCTGATCAGATCATTGTGAACAATCGAGCGGCTCTTATCTCGTCGGGAGAGTTCCTCCCGGAACTGCGCGCCCTCTTCGAGCGGGATATGCCGATAGGCTTCCATCTTCGTGACGGCACCGACATACTCTGCACAGGCCTCGATCATCTCGTAGAGACATTCCCGATACAGCGGGGCGTCGGGCTGCCGGTCGATGACGGTCATAACTTTTTCCAATTCCATAAAAAGGAGCTCCTCTCTCAAAAAACAAAAAGCGGTGTCGGAACGCGGCAACGGATGATTAAAAACGGGACAAAAACCGGACACTGTCAAATGGTGACATTGTGACGGTCGGATCTCTTGGATTGTGATAAAATTGGCCCATGAAATTCGGGGAGGGATTTGATGGATCAGGGGAGAGATCCCGGCCGAACAGCCGGTAGACGGTGATCTGACGGCCTTCATCCGACAAAAGATAGGCGCGCAGCCGCCCGGATTCTACCAGCAAAAGCCCCGGTACAGCCCTGATCCGCGCTGTGAAGAAGCGTCCCTTTCGGCACCCGACGCCGGATCAGACCGCGTGTGATCCGCTCCTGTTGGCCGGCAGTGAAGACGACTCCAGACAGGAAAATAATCGCCAAAAACCATTTTTTCCTCCTCATCGCTGCTTTTTCAGTATAGAGGAGAGAAATTTTACTGTCAATTCCGCGGTAAGAACCCTTCGGAGGGGTACGAAAAAGACTTCAAAAAGGCAAGACCCCCGGCGGAGCCGGGGGCCTTATATAAATTTTGCGTTTAGCAAGAAGATGGTTCACAAATTAGAAGACAGGATGTGTGCCGATGCCGGAATTCTTTTGCGAATGGCGCAAGACGATGGCCTTTGATTGCTCCATCAGAGAAGAAAGAGATGTTTTCTGCCCGAATCTCAATCGGGGTAGGAGCTCGACTCAGGGGTAAGAAGCTCACGCAAGATCGTTTCCAGCGCAGCTGCAAAAGCCACATTTTGCGCCTTGGTGCGCTTCGCGGGGCCTTTTGGGTGTTTGCCGGCGCGGAGCATTTTTTTGTTCTGCCATCGGCGTTCCAGCAGTAGGTCAATGTTGCCGGCGGTGTATTCCATTCCGTTTTGGCTCAGCACCCGGGCGCGCCGGGCAAGACAGATGCTCGCGAGCCCATAGTCCTGCGTTATCACGAGATCTCCGGGGCAAACACGGTTGGCGAGGGCGAGATCAACGCTGTCGGCCCCCTGATCGAAGACCAGCGTTTTTGCGCCCTCCCGCTCGATGCGGTGGGCGGTGTCGCATAAAATCAAAACGGGAACGCCATGTGTGAGGCAGATGCCGACCGTGAGGTCCACCACCGGGCAGCCGTCCGCATCAATCAGAACAGTGGGCATGAGGATTCTCCTTCAATATCAGAAAGACAATTTCACGTTTAAGAGCCTGCGGCATCAGGCGGCTGTGTCGCCGGTGCAAACTGAATCGCGTAGTCCCCGAGGCTGAGGATCAGGGTGGGAGATTCCCCGCCGTCATGATAGGTGGTTTTAGAGACAACCGCCATCCCCTCGGTTTCTCCCACCGTGACCGCATAGAGGACGGATTGCCGGTTGCTCTCGGTTGCCCGATAGCTGCCGGAGTGATCCTGATCGCCGGATGCACTGTAAAGGGAGAGCACGCCTGTGCTTGCTTCGCAGAACAGAGAATATGCAACGGCGGTGTCCGGCATCCCCGTTTCGCCCGGACCGAAGGCGAGGATTTTGCCCTCGCTCTCTACGCTCTGCAGGGTGGTCATCTGCCAGACATAGTCCTCTATCTTGAGATCGCTTTCGCCGCAGCCGGAAAGGCAGAGAAAAAGCAGACAGAAAAGGGCGCATAATTTTTTCATGGAATTCTCCTTTTACCTGCGGCGGGTGCAATAGACGCCGATCAGCGCGGCCACGCCGGCCGCGGCGGTGATGAGTGCGGGAATCAGCCGGGGGGAAACGTTCGATACATAGATCGAGGTGGGCTCATCCGCGCCGCCGATGAGGGTGGAGGAGGAACTCAGAATAGTTTGAAATTGATACTGGTAAAAAAGCCCGAGCAGTTCTTTTGTGGCGCCCCACAGCGCTAAAACGCCAAGGAGGAGAAAGACAGTTCGAAGAATTTTCCGGTTCCGCTCGGTGCGCTTGGCAAATTGTTCGTTGAGCAGCTCCAACTTGGCTGCGAGTTCTTTGATCGTGTCCGGCTCAGTTTCCTCCTGCTGCGTCTCTCCGAGCAGGGCGCCGACCGAAGTATCCAGTGCCTGCGCAATTCGAATCAGCATCTCCGCGTCCGGAACGGACAAGCCTTTTTCCCATTTTGAAACGGTCTGCCGGACAATATGCAGTTCACTCGCAAGTTCTTCCTGTGACAGCCCTTTTTTCTTGCGGGATGCCTTGATGTTCTCACTCAGCATAAAATCACCTCTCGCATGAGGACATTATAAGGGCAAGGGGACGTTGCAATCAAGCAATGAATCTTAACGCCCAATTTTTGCCGGGTGAAATAAGCAAAATCTGGGTGGGAAAAAGCAATTTTCACGCGCTGGAACTGCTTTTCAAGATCGCAGCAGGCAGCCTTGCCGCTGCAATTTCAAGAATCCGCAGACTATCCCCCATACCGTTTCCCCACAAAGTAGACTGGGAGAAACAGTCCACCAAGGATTGGCACCAAAACCACAGTGAGCTGTGCGCGCTCCGGCAGAGCGGGGAAGAGCAGCGTCAGTGCCAGCAGGAGCAGCGGCAGCAATGCCATGGCGGCACAGGCCCAAATTCGGAGCGCAAAGAGAATAGGGGGCCAGTTGCGATTATTGAAAGACAGTCCGGGCAGATGTATCCGGACAACGCCGTCCAGAAGTATCCCGACCTTGCACTGGTCATAGATCGCCGGCAGCGAGATGCGGGCGAAGAAGAAAAAATAGCCGCCAAACCCGGCGCAGAGCAGAAACAGTGACCAAAACGACGCGGTTTGCACGCCGTTTCGCCCGATAAGATACATCCCCGCCGCCCCGGACAGTAAAGAGATGAGATACCAGATTGCGATGTGTCTTGTCTTCTGCCAAGCGCGTTCTGTCTTCCCGCCGCGATAGAGGACAGCGGTTTTTACGATCTCTTCCACCGTTTTGGGAGGAATCGCCTCATTGGAATTTTGCCGGCGGCAGAGCAGCAATTCGGTCACCGTAACCCCAAGAGCGTCGGCAAGGGGAAGCAGCATGGCTGTGTCGGGAATGCTGGCTCCGGTCTCCCATTTGCTGATCGCCTGATTGGAGAGAAACAGCCGCTGTGCCAATTCCTTTTGGGTATATCCTTTTTCTTTCCGCAGTGATGCGACAAAGGCGCCAAATTTTTGCTTGTCGATTTCATACATAGCGCTCACCTCAACACAGAGCATACCCGAATGGACGATTTTTGACAATCGAATCTCAGTTGAATTCCGTTTTTGGGCGGACCGATTGATGATTTATGCTCTACTTTAGGATAAAACGATATTCGGACATCACAGCATCCGGCAAAGAAAAACTTGCAAAAGAGAAGATCTTCCGGCCGAATTTAATGGGTTTTCCAAAGCAAAAATCGGGAGGATGCGGCGCTGCTGATTTCCTCGGTGGATAATTTTTTAGTTTTTTTGATCAGGCAGTCTCGTATTACCGGTCTGCAGTAATCTGGTATATGGGATTTCAGAACAGAGAAATGTGTCTTGCAGAGGGCGACGGGAATATC
>CALXIJ010000124.1 GCA_944388335.1 uncultured Pygmaiobacter sp. | reverse complement strand
GCACCCCCTGTTCCTCGTAGATCTCGGCGGCGAGGGTGCAGGCGTTCCCCTTTGCGATGCCGCCCAGATCGATCGCCTGCCCCTCCTGCGGCAGGAACACCGTCCCCTCCGCCTCATCCAGCACCACGCTGGCATCGTCGACCAGCGGCAGCACCGCGTCGATCTCCTGCTGGGTGGGCACCCGCGGGTGGTCGGTGGTGATGCCCCACAGCTGGGTCAGCGGCGCGATGGTGATCTGAAACGCGCCCTCCGACTGGGCGGAGAGGTCAAGGCTCCGGCGGATCAGCGCAAAGGTCTCCTCGCTGACCTCGACCGGCTCCTTGCCCGCCGCCGCATTGATCCGGCCGATCTCGCTCTCCCCCTCAAAGACGGACAGCCGATCCTCAAACTGCGCCAGCGCCTGCGTCACCTGCCCGGCGGCCTCCTCCCCGTGGGGGCCATAGACCTGCTGGGTGATGACGGTGCTCATCGCAAAGCTGCTGGTGGAATAGCAGGCGGCTGCCCGCTGGCGCAAAATCCCCGCGCCGAGCAGGACCGCCAGCGCTGCCGCGCCGGCGAGACCCAAGATCCATTTTTTAGAATTCTGCTTCATCTTCTGTCCTTTCCGCACCGCTTTGCGCCGTACTCCTGCGCCGCACTTTGCGCTGCCTATGGAACTTCATTCTAAAGGCTATCTTACACCCTGTCAAGCAAGCGAGTCACATATACATTTTTATTGCACGAATTTTTTTGCTTTTCGTTACCTTTTTCGCTGCAATTTGACAGTATCCGCAAATTAAACTATAATAAGTTGCACGCTAAGATGGATGGAGGTGAACCGTGGATGAGAAAAGCAGCCTCTGTGCTCGCCCTTTTGCTGGCGGTCTGCATCGGCTTTGCAGGATGTTCCTCCGGCAGCTATAAAGACGGCGTTTATCATGCTGAATTTGAGGATTATGACAGCCAAGGCTGGAAGGAATATGTCGACGTCGAGGTATCGGACAACACCGTCACCGTGCTGACCTTTGACGGGGTCAACGCCGATGGGGAGAAAAAGTCCGAGGATGAGGATTACCGTGCCTCGATGGAACCGGTCAAGGGAACCTATCCGGCTAAATTCTATACCGATATTGTAAATCAGTATCTGGAGACCGGCAATCTCGACGATGTTGCCACCGTCGCGGGCGCGACCCTGTCAACCGATCATTTCCGGGCCCTGATGCTCGCGCTGGAGGACTCGATGAAGTCCGGCGACACCACCCCTGTCGTGGTGGCATACGAGCAGTGAGCGCTCTGTTTGTCTTCCCTACGCCCTTGGCCCTTTGGCCGGGGACGTATTTATTTTGCGGCGGCTGCGCCAAAAAGATGAATAATTGGTAACTTTTGTGCGAACACTTGGGGAGAAGGCTTGAAAAAACGGCGGATTTGGGATAGGATATAAAGGTATAACCGATCTTTTTTAAGGAGAGGATTTTGGGCATGAAAAAGATGATCTCGCTCTTCACCGCGCTGTGCGCGCTCGCCGTCCTGCTGGTCGGCTGCGGCGGCGGCGACACCGAAACCAAGCAGTACAATCTCGACGACGTGATGGCCGCGGTTGAGGCGGTCGCGCCGGTCAGTGTCCCCGCGGAGATGGACGACGACTACCTGACCGGGATGTACGGCATCAATCTGGACGATGTCGAGGAATACAAGGGCAAATACACCAACGTCAGCCTCTCGACCGATGAGATCCTGCTGATCAAGGCGAAGGCCGGCAAGGCGGACACCATCAAGCAGGCGCTGGAAGCCCGCCGCGATGCGAAGTATGAGCAGGCTGCGATGTATGACGACGTGCAGGCGCAGAAGGCGCAGAACGGCCGGATCGTGGTCAAGGGCGACTATCTGTTCTTCATCGTGGTCGGGGATGAGACCCGGATCGAGAACGGCGAGGTCGACGCGGTCTATCAGGAGGTCGACGAGGCGCTCAACGCCGCACTGGCATAATTTTCCGCGCAGATCCTTGTCACCGCGCGGCATTTCCCTTATACTTGTTCTGGGGCCGGCGTCACGGCAGGGCGCCGGCCCCCTTTTTGTCCTGAGAAATACGCGGGCAGCTGCCCGCTTTGGGTGGGTGATCTGTTTTGGTTTTCAGCAGTCTGCTCTTCATCTTTCGGTTTTTGCCGATCGCGCTGGCCGTCTACTATATCGCGCCGCCGCGGCTGAAGAATCTAGCGCTGTTTTTGAGCAGTCTGGTCTTTTATTCCTGGGGCGAGGTGCGCTACTTCCCGGTCATGGCCTCCTGCATTCTGGGCAACTATCTGCTGGCGCTCTGGCTGGGCCGGCTGCGGGTGGGCAGCCGGCTGCGGCGGGCGGTGCTGGTGCTGGTGGTCGTCTTCAACATCGGGATGCTCTTCTTCTTCAAGTACACTGATTTCTTCCTGACCAACATCAACGCGCTGTTCGGCACCTCGATCCCGCTGCTCCACCTCACGCTGCCGCTGGGCATCAGCTTTTACACCTTCCAGACAATGAGCTACACCCTCGACGTCTACAAGGGCACCGTCCAGCCCGAGCGCAACATCATCGATCTGGGCGCCTATGTGGTGATGTTCCCCCAGCTGATCGCCGGCCCGATCGTCCTGTACAAGGATGTCGCCGCCCAGCTGAAGGTCAAGCGCGGGCGGTACAAGCTGGCCGAGATCGACGAGGGCATCGGGCTGTTCATCCTCGGTCTGGGCAAAAAGGTGCTGCTGGCCAACAGCATCGGCGCGCTGTGGGAGGACATCAAGCTGCTGGGGTACGACGGGGTTTCCACCCCTTTGGCCTGGCTGGGCCTTGTCGCCTACACGCTGCAGATCTACTTTGACTTTTCCGGCTACTCCACCATGGCCATCGGCCTCGGGCGGATGCTGGGCTTCCAGTTCCCTGAGAACTTCAACCTGCCCTATATCAGCCGCAGCATCACCGAGTTCTGGCGCCGCTGGCACATGACCCTCTCGGGCTGGTTCCGCGAATATGTCTATATTCCCCTCGGCGGCAACCGGCATGGGCTGTGCCGGCAGATCTTCAACCTCTTTGTCGTCTGGACCCTGACCGGCTTCTGGCACGGGGCGAACTGGAACTTTCTGCTCTGGGGCTTTTACTACTTTGTGCTGCTCGCTATCGAGAAGCTGTTTCTCTACAAGCATCTGCAAAAGGGCCGGATCTGGCCGCACCTCTACGCGCTGCTCTTCATCGTGCTCGGCTGGGGGCTCTTCGCGGTGGACACCGGCATGGGGGACATCCTCACCTTCTTCTCCCGGCTGTTCTGGCCGCAGGGGGGCGCCTCGGCGGTCTACTTTGCCCGCAACTACGGCGTCGCGCTGCTGATCGGCTGCCTGTGCAGCACCCCGCTGCCCCGCCGCTTCTACGCCTGGGTCTGCAAAAAGAGCCAGCTGCTGCGGATTTTGCTGCTGGGCGCGGTGTTCCTGCTCTCGGTTGCCTATCTCGTCGACAGCACCTATAACCCCTTTATCTATTTCCGTTTTTGAGGAGGCGAGATGATGAAAGAGAAATGCAAGGCGCTGCTGCGGTATCCGCTGCTGGTGCTCTTTTTCGCCTTTTTGCTCTTCTACTCGATCGCCGACAGCACCGTCAACGACCGCAAGGAGAGCGAGCTGGAAAACCGCACCCTCGCCCAGAAACCGACCATGACCATCCGCAACCTGCTCGCCACCGAGGAGAACCAGAAGTTCTCCTATCTGTATGAGCAGTATATCAACGACCAGTTCCTCGGACGGGACATCTGGATCAGCCTCAAGAGCCGGGCCGAGAGCCTGCTGCTCAAGGTCGAGAACAACGGGGTCGTCTACGGCAAGGACGGGACGATGTACCAGAAGTTCTTCACCCTGCAGGAGGCTGCGACGAGCGGGCTGCAGATCGATGCCAACATCGACGCACTGTCCGCCTTTGCCGACCGGCACCCGGGGCTCGCGACGGTGATGATCGTCCCCTCGGCGGACACCATCCTGACCGACCTGCTGCCGGCGGGCGCCCCCTTTGTCGAGGAGGAGCCCTGGCTGGAAAAGATCAGCGACGCGCTGGGGGAGAACGCCCGGTTCCTCGACCTGACCGACACGCTGCGCAGCCACTCCGATGAGTATCTCTTCTACCGCACCGACCACCACTGGACCACCCTCGGGGCCTATTACAGCTATCTGGACTACGCCGAGGCGGTGGGCAAAACCCCCGTCTCCCTCGACGGGCTGACCGCGGCCGGCAGCGATGACTTCTTCGGCACCCTGTACAGCAAGAGCAAGCTCTTCAACGCGCAGGCCGATCAGCTGACCTACTACCCCGCACTGGATGGCCAGATGACCATCCAGCAGCTGGTCGATCCCGCAAGCCGCCAGCAGATCGAGGAGGCCTATGCGGCCGGCACCCTCAGCGAGGAGGAGTATGCCAAGCTGGCCGACCGGACGGTGAACCTCTATGAGACCGACAAGCTCGCGGTGCGGGACAAATACGCGATGTTCCTCTACGGCAACAACGGTTTTTCCCGGATCACCGGCAGCGGCGAGGGCAAGGTCCTCATCATCAAGGACAGCTATGCCAACTGCTTTATCCCCTTCCTGCTGGGGGATTACGCCCAGATCGACGTGGTGGACTTGCGCTATCTGCGGGATACGACGGTCGACAGCCTGATCGAGCGGGAGGGCTACGATGACCTGCTCATCCTCTACAACTTCCAGAGCTTCTCCAGTGACACCAACCTCGTGCTGCTGGGCAGCGGCGCAAAGAACTGAAGAACCAAACCAGCACAAAGAGGCCCCCGGCAGATTGCCGGGGGCCTCTTGTTGTGGTTTTTTATCCGAATATCCCGGTGCGGGATTCCGCCGGTGAAAAGGCGTCTTCGCCGGTGTTTTGGCGCGCTTTTCTCTTCGGGCTCAGAAGAAAACGGTGCTTTTCCCCTTTTTCCCTCTTGTCCCGCTCGCCGGCGGGCGCGCTGTTTTTGGGGGACGCAGTCCCCTTTTCCCCCGCCGCACGGCGGCTGTTTTTCTCACTCGAGGTATTCCCCGTACTCCTCCAGCAGCTTTTCCCACTCGTCATACAGCTCATTCTGGTGGAAGCGGGTATCCTCCAACTTGTCGCACAGCTCGGTCAGCTTGAGGTGGTCGCTGGCGATCTCAGGCAGCGAGATCTCCTGCTCCATCTCGACGATATCGGCGCCGAGGGTCTCGATCTCCCGCTCCAGCTCCCGCGCCCGGGTGCGCACCTCCGCCCGCAGGCGGCGTTCCTCCTTCTGGCTGCGCTGGGGCTTCTGCTCTTTTTCCTCCCGGCGTCGGGCGGCGGATTTCGGCGCCTCCATGCTGGTGTGGGCCAGCAGCTGGCTGTACCCGGCGTAAAAGACCCCGCCTCCCTCCTCGAGATAGAGGATCGGACAGCCCAGACTGTTCATCAGGTACCGGTCATGGGTGACCAGCAGCAGGGTGCCGGTATAGGCGGCCAGTGCGCGGCCCAGACTCTCCCGCATATAGATGTCGAGGTGGTTGGTCGGCTCGTCGAGGAAGAGCAGGTTCGGCCGCTCGAGCAGGATCTCGGCAAACCGCAGCCGGGACAGCTCCCCGCCCGAGAGGGTGGCCACCTCCTTGAAGACATCCTCCCCCTTGAAGTTCAGCCGTGCCAGATGGCTGCGGACCTCCAGCTCGGTCATCCGGGGGTACTTGTTCCAGATCGCGTCGATCACCCGGCCGCCGGTGCGTCGCTGCTGCTGCTCAAAGGTGGACAGCCGCACCCCGCTGCCCAGCCGCACCGTGCCGCTGTCGGGGTGCTGGCGCCCGGCCAGCACCCGCAGCAGGGTGGACTTTCCGGTGCCGTTGGGCCCGGCGATGACCAGTCGCTCCCCCCGCAGCAGGTTGAGATCGAGGTCGGTCACCAGCCGGTGCCCGCCCGCCGAGACGCAGAGCTTCTTGGTGGTCAGGACATCCTCATAGGGCGCCATGTCGTACTCAAACCGGAACTTCAGCTCGTATCCCGCGCGGTGGGGCTGCTCGGTGATCTCCATCTTCTCCAGCTGCTTGCGCCGGCTCTGGGCCATCTTGGTGGTGCTGGCCCGGACCAGATTCTTGTCCACATACTCCTGCAGCTTCTTGGCGCGGGCCACGTCGGCGTCGTGCTGCTTCTGCTGCACCGCGACCGCCTGCTCCTTTTGGGGCAGATAGGCGGAGTAGTTGCCCCGGTAGCAGGTGATGGTGTTCTGCTCCAGCTCCCAGATCCGGTTGACCACCGCGTCGAGGAAATACCGGTCGTGGGAGACGGTCAGAATCGCGCCGGAATAGGTTTTGAGATAGCTCTCGAGCCACTCGAGGGTCTCAAAGTCCAGATGGTTGGTCGGCTCGTCGAGGATCAGCACATCCGGGTTCTGCAGCAGCAGCTTTGCCAGCTGCAGCCGGGTGCGCTCCCCGCCCGAGAGCACCCGCACCAGCTTGTCGTCCGCCTGCGGCGGAAACGCCATGCCGGAGAGCACCTTGCGGATCTGCACCTCCCGGTGATAGGCGTCCTGCGCGTCGATGATCGCGGTGGCGGCGGCGTGCTGCTCCAGCAGCTTGGGGTCGTCGGGGTGGAGCGCCAGCTCCCGGTTGAGCTGTTCCAGCTGCCGCATTGCCTCCAGCGAGGGGGCATAGGCGTCCTCCATCTCCTCCCAGACGGTGCGGGTGGTATCCAGCGAGGCGTTCTGCTCCAGATATCCCCATGTCAGGTTGTGGCTGTAGGTCACCTCTCCCTCGTCGGGGACCAGCGAACCGGTGATGATCCGCACCAGCGTGGTCTTGCCGGTGCCGTTCTCCCCGATGATGCCGATCCGGTCCTGCCGGTCGACCGTCGCGGTGACCCCTTCGAGGATCCGCTCGGCGCCGAAGCTCTTTCCTACTTTTTGCAATGTAATCAGCATGGAACTGTTATCCCTCCGCAGAGAATTGATCGACCCGGTAGATCTGCACCAGATCGTTTTCATAGACCAGCGCGAACGGCTCCAGCTGGGAGACCTCAGCCGGGAACTGCAGCGAGACCACCAGATACCCGATCCCGTTCTCCCGCGCCAGCCGCAGGACCTCCTCGGGCGGGGTTGCCGCCGAGAAGAAGGCCGCGTTGACTGTCTTTTTCTCGGTCACCACCGCCTCGGAAACCCCCATATTGGTCACCGCATAGGTGTACCCCTCCATATACGCCTGCCGTCCAGAGAGGGCAGTATAGATGCAGGAGACCCCCTCGCCGGTGCCGGGGAACAGATCGATCCGGTTGGTGGCAAAGATCGCATCATTCTCGGTGTTCTCCCGCAGCCAATCGGCCGCCGCTTCATCCTCGGCGGTCGAGACCGCCGGATAGGGGTATTTTTCGATGAGGTCGAGGTTGCGCAGCAGCTGCCGCGCGCCGCTGCCGACAAAGTTGACCGCCAGCACCGCCGTCGTCAGCAGCCCGACCGCCCCCAGCACCGCCAGCACCCGCTTTGCCGCCCGTCCCATCGGCCGGCCGACCTGATCCGCCGCGAGCAGGTCGATGCAGTAGATCGCAAACAGCACAAAATAGATCTGGCTGTAAGAGGGGTGCCAGAAGAGGAAGTAGGCCAGCGCGCCGCCGACCGCGCCGCCGTTGACCAGAAGGCGCTCGGCAGGCAGGCGCGGCAGGGCGCGAATGTCCCCCCAGAGCCCCCGCAGATAGAGCGGCAGCTGGAGCGGCAGCATGCAGAAGAGGAGCACCAGCGCCGCAACCGGCAGCGCCAGATACCACAGATAGAGGTTTTCGCTCCAGATCGCGCCGAGCAGCGGGTTCAGGACCGACTGCTCAAAGGTCTTGAGCCCGAGCCGGACGCTGGTATTCACCCCGGAGGCGTAGAAATTGGTGTAAACCACCGCAAAGATCCCCACCACACCGGCCAGCGCGGCGAGCGCTTTGATCCGCTGCGGCCGGTCCCGGCGCACCAGCACAAGGAGCATCGTGATCGCAAAGCTGCAGGTCATGATCGCCGCGAGGGGACCCTTGGCAAAGCAGAGCAGCACAAAGCAGCCCAGAAAGGCCCCGAGATACCGCCAGCTGACCGCAAACTTCCGGCGAGCCATGACGGTGAAGAGGGAGAGGAAGATACTCGCAAAGATCAGCGCCGTCGCCTGCCCGTTGATGTTGGTGACAAGGTAGAGCAGGTTGTAGTTGTAAAACAGCCCCCGCCCGTTGGTCAGCGCCGCAAAGGTGCTCGCGCAGTTGAAGAGGAAAAGCCCCAGCACAAAGGCGTCGGTCTTGTCCTCGCTGCCGTCATAAAAGCAGCTGCCGGCCAGCCGCAGCGCCGCGACCAGCGCGATCAGCACCGCCGGCCCGATGTAGAAGGCGATGATGTCCCACGCCGCAAGGCCGCTGACCAGCGAGAGAATCCCCTCGGTCATCTCGGTGAGATAGTGGTAGGTCAGCCGCACCTCGGAAAACCGGATGTCCTGCGGCGGAAAGGCAATCTTGAAGGAGTTCGCGTTGCCGATGTTCCACATCAGGTCCTGATTCGGCAAAAGGCCGCCCGCCACGGCGGGGTGGGCGTTCTTGACCGAGACCGAGAATCCGAACAGCAGAATCAGCCCTGCCGCCAGCGCGGCGTAGAGCAGGAAATGCCCGTCCGACAGCGCCGCCCGGATCTGCTCAGCCGTGCGCCGCGGCCGCCAGCAGATCAGCAGCCAGAGCACCGCAAGCAGCGGCGGCAGCAGCCGCAGCACCCACAGAAAGCCCAGCCGCATACAAAAGCAGTAGAGTGCGCAGAGGAACCCGGTCCCGAGCAGCACCGCCATCAGCATTCCGCCGCCGGCGGGCAGCTGGCGGTGCAGTCCCAGCACCCGCACCAACAGCAGGCCGGGCAGGACGAGATAGCCCAGCAGGCAGAGCCAGAACCAGAACATCCCCGTCAGCGAGCCGCCGCTCAGCCGGACCAGCAGCAGATAGCCGGTCAGGCAGAGGGCGATCAGTGCCCACTTGGTCCGCTGCAGGCCAAAGCGGATGATATGCAGCTGCCGTGTCATCTTCCTTCTCCTCCCCTCCCCGCGCGATGCGGATAAAAAATGCCGCGGCGTTCAAACCGAACCCTGCCGCGGCCGCTTTTTTCATTCTATAACAGGTCACTCTCCCATAAAGAGGGAAAGCGCGCCCCGCTCACTTTTTGAACAGACGGTTGAGGGCCGCAATCGACAGGCTGATGACCCCCATCACGATAAAGATCCCGCACATGCCGAACAGCATGGTGTTCAGCGACTGTGATACTGCACCGATCATTCTTTTCCTCCTTTACCGCGCGATGAGGTTGAGGATCAGACCGCCGGCGATAACCGAGGCGATCTGACCGCCGACATTGACGCCGGCCGCCTGCATCAGAATGAAGTTGTTCGGATCCTCCTTGAGGGCCATCTTTGCGACCACCCGGCTGCTCATCGGGAAGGCCGAGATGCCGCAGGCGCCGATCATCGGATTGACCTTTTTTCTGCTGAAGAGGTTGAGCAGTTTTGCGAACATCACGCCGCCGATGGTGTCGAAGATAAAGGCGACCAGCCCCAGCGCGAGGATCATTAGGGTCTGGGGGGTGAGAAAGAGCTCCGCCTGCATCTTGACTGCAACGGTAATGCCCAGCAGCAGGGTAACCAGATTAGCCAGAATGTTCTGCGCCGTCTCGGACAGGCTGCCCAGCACCCCGCATTCCCGCAGCAGGTTGCCGAACATCAAAAAGCCCACCAGCGCCACACTGCGGGGGGCGACCAGACCGGCAATCACGCTGACCACAATCGGGAAGAGGATCCGCACCGTGCGGCTGGTCTCATGCGCCTCATAGGGCATCCGGATCATCCGCTCCTTCTTGGTAGTGACCAGACGGATAAAGGGCGGCTGAATGATCGGCACCAGCGCCATATAGCTGTATGCGGCGACGATGATCGCACCGATATACTGGGTGCCGTAGTAGTTCGCGACGAAGATCGAGGTGGGGCCGTCCGCCGCGCCAATAATGCCGACCGAGGCCGCGTCGGTAATCGAAAAGCCCAGCAGCGTCGCCATCGTGATGGTGAAGAAGATACCGAACTGCGCCGCCGCGCCGAAGAGCAGCAGCTTGGGGTTCTGCAGCAGCGGACCGAAGTCGATCATCGCGCCGATCCCGATGAAGAGCAGCAGCGGGAACAGCTCGTTGTCAATGCCCGCCCGGAAAAGCTCACTGAGCGCGCCCGGCTCGGCAGCGATGCCGGTGACCGGGTCAACGCCCTGATCAATGACGCCGGACAGCGGCAGGTTCACCAGAATTGCGCCGAATCCCATCGGCAGCAGAAGGGTGGGCTCCATATCCCGTTTGATCGCAAGATAGATCAGAATCCCGCCGATCGCCCACATCACAAGCATCTTTGCGATCTCGATACCGCTCATCCCGAGCAGCCCGCCGATCAGGCTCTGCGCAAACTGCGAAATGATTTCCATTCCTGATTCTCCGTTTCTCAGATAATTTTATTTTTGGCCGATTTCGGCACAGCATTTTTATTTTATCATGCTTATCCCCGTTTGAAAAGAGGTCTTTTTTTGCTCTTTTCAGCTTTTTTCTTCGCTGCCGCGTTCGGGGTATCGCGCGTCGAGCCAGCGGTGTAGATCCTCATACACCGTCCCGCGGCAGGTCTCATTGATCAGCTCATGCCGCGCACCGGGATAAAGGGTCATCGAGAGATCCTTCACCCCCGCCTGCTGCAGCCAGTGGTAGACGGTTTTGACCCCCTTGCCGTAGTCCCCCACCGGGTCCATCTCCCCCGAGATCACCAGCACCGGCAGCTGTTTGGGCAGCGCGTCGGCCCAGCGCTGGCTGCTGACCTGTTTGAGGGCGGTCATCAGGTCGTGAAAAGCGCTCACCGTAAAGACAAAGGTGCACTTGCGGTCGGCGGCATAGGCCTGTACGATCTCCTCGTCCCGGCTGATCCAGTCATAGGGGGTCTTGGCGTTCGGGATCTTTCTCAGATAGTTCCCAAACGCCAGCTCATTGATCAGCTTGGAGCGGTATTTCGGCCCCTTGCGCCGGGCCAGAAAGCGGGTCAGCGCCAGCCCGATCCCCCCCAGCGGATTCGGGCCGCCGGTGTCGCAGATCACCAGACCGTCGATGGTGTCCGGCCAGCGGGCCGCATACCACCGGGCAAAAAAGCTGCCCATGCTGTGCCCGAACAGGACCACCGGCAGCCCGGGAAACTGCTCGTGCGCGATCCGGTTCATGCTGTGCAGATCCTCCAGCACCAGCGCAGCGCCGCCGTGATCGGCAAAATAGCCAACCGTCCCGCCGTCTGCCGTCGCACCGTGCCCCAGATGGTCATTGCCGCAGACCGCGTACCCCTGCGCGCAGAGATAGGCGGCAAAATCGTCGTATCGGCCGATATACTCGCACATCCCGTGGGAGAGCTGCACCACTGCCCGCGGCGGGCGCGCCGCATCGGTGTACAGATAAGCCGCGACCTTGGTGTGCCCGTCTGCGGAATCAAAGCTGATACTTCTTTTTTTCACCGACATGTTCCAGTTCCTCCTGCTCCAGAATGACCGCCTTGAACTCCTCAAAGCCATGGACCGTGTGGGTGGGGCGGATCTCGGTATTGTTCTCCTTTTGGGCAAAATTGCACCAGCAGGTATCCAGCCCCGCCGCCGCGCCGCACTTGATGTCGGCGGTCAGGCTGTCCCCCGCCACCAATACCCGCTTGCGGACCGTCACCCCCAGCTTTTCCAGCGCGATGTTGACAAACCGCTTGTCGGGCTTGGTCACCCCTAGCTTTTCCGAGATGAAGATCCCGTCGGCAAACTCCCCCACGCCGGACAGCTCCATCCGCTGCGCCTGTGTGCGCAGCGAACCGTTGGTGATGATCCCGATGGTGACGTAGTCCTCGACATCCCTCAAAAAATCCAGCGCGCCGGGCAGAACCTGCCCCTGCTGGCCCAGCTGTGCCATATAGAACTCGTTGATCTTGCCGGCGCTTCCCTGCCTGCCCAGCTTGCCCAGCAGCTTCGAAAACCGCAGGGTCATCATCTTCTCCCGCTTGATGCCGCCCCGCTCGTACTCCCGCCAGAGCCCCTCGTTGATCTCGTGGTAGAGCGCGAAGGTCTGCGCATCCGCCGGCAGCTCAAACTGGGTCAGCGTCCTGCGCAGTGCTGCGGCCTCCGCAGCGTCAAAGTCGAGCAACGTGTTGTCCAGATCAATCAGCAAACAGTTGTAATGCGACATCCGAATCTTCTCCCTTTCCCCTGCCGGCGCGGTGCCGCAAACGGCCCGCAACATCTTCATCGTTATCTCTTTTATTATCGGTGATTTTTCCGCCGCTGTCAATCAAAAGGCGGGCAAAGCCCATGCCTTTTCCCCGCCGCCGTCATGTTTTGCAGCCGGCAAAAAAGAGCGCGTACCCGCAGCCCGAAAGCTGTTGGTACGCGCTCTTTGCAATCAGTTAAAACCGGAAAACTCCTGCGGCAGGTCCGCGGCTCAGTCGACCTCGGTGCTGCCCTCGTTCGCCTCAAACCGCTCGGCTTCCTCCACGCCAAGGCCGGTGCCGGCGGGGATCAGCTTGCCGATGATGACGTTCTCCTTGAGGCCCATCAGCGGGTCCACCTTGCCCTTGATCGCGGCCTCGGTGAGCACCCGGGTGGTCTCCTGGAAGGAGGCGGCGGACAGGAAGGAGTCGGTCGCCAGAGACGCCTTGGTGATGCCCAGCAGCACGGTGGTGTAGCGGGCCTCCTTCAGATCGGTCTCACCGTCGGCAATCCGGCGGCGGATCTCGGCGTTCTTGGCCTCGATCTCCTGCTTGTCGACCAGCGCTCCGCCGATCAGATCGGTGGAGCCGGAGTCGTCGACTCTGGCCTTGCGCATCATCTGATGCACGATGACCTCGATGTGCTTGTCGTTGATGTCAACGCCCTGCATCCGGTAGGTCATCTGTACCTGCTGGATGATGTAGTCCTCGGTCGCGTTGACCCCCTTGATCGCCAGAATGTCCTGCGGATAGGCGTTGCCCTCGGTGATCATATCGCCCTTTTCCAGAACGTCGCCCTCGGCAACCCGGACCCGCTGGCCAAACGGGATCATATAGCTTCTCTCGACCGGGGCGCCGTTCTCGTCGACACCCGAAACGACGATATGCCGGTTCTTCTTGGTGTCGTCGACATGGACGATGCCGCCGATCTCGGTCATGATGGCCAGCTGCTTGGGACGGCGGGCCTCGAACAGCTCCTCAACACGGGGAAGACCCTGTGTGATATCCTCGGCGTTCGCGATGCCGCCGGTGTGGAAGGTACGCATGGTCAGCTGGGTGCCCGGCTCGCCGATCGACTGGGCCGAGATGATGCCGACCGCCTCGCCGATGGTGACCGGACGGCCGTTGGCGAGGTTCGAGCCGTAGCACTTGGCGCAGCAGCCGTGCTGGGCATGGCAGCCCAGAACGCTGCGGATCTGCACCCGCTTGATGCCCGCCTCGACGACCTTCTTGGCGTCCTCCTCGTGCATCATGGTGTCCTTCGAGACCAGCAGCGCGCCGGTCTCGGGATCGAGGATGTCGTTGACCGGATAACGGCCCAGCAGACGCTCCTCCAGCGGCTCATACAGCTCGTTGCCGACCCGGATGTCCTCCACCCAGATGCCCTCGTTGGTGCCGCAGTCCTCCTCGCGGACGATGACATCCTGCGAGACGTCGACCAGACGGCGGGTCAGGTAGCCCGAGTCCGCGGTACGCAGCGCGGTATCGGCCAGACCCTTACGGGCGCCACGGCTGGAGATGAAGTACTCCTGAATGTTCAGGCCCTCACGGTAGTTGGCCTTGATGGGGATCTCGATGGTCTTACCGGCGGTATTCGCGATCAGCCCGCGCATACCGGCCAGCTGACGGATCTGGTTCATAGAACCACGCGCGCCGGAATCCGCCATCATGAAGATGGGGTTGCGGTCGGACAGGTTCTCGGTAACTGCGGCCGAGACCTCGTCGGTGGTCTTGTTCCAGATGTTGATGATGCTGTTGTAGCGCTCCTCGTCCGAGATCAGGCCCTTGCTGTACTGCTTGTGGATCTTGTTGACCTTCTCCTCGGCCGCAGCCAGCAGCTCCGCCTTCTTGGGCGGGATGACCGCATCGGAGACCGAGACGGTGATCGCGCTGCGGGTGGAGTACTTGTAGCCCTGCGCCTTGATGGCGTCCAGCATAACGCTGGTGCGCTCGGTGCCGTGGATGTGGATGCAGCGGTCGATCAGCTGACCCAGTGTCTTCTTGGTGACGAGGAACTCGACCTCGTAGCGGAACATATTCTCCTCGATCGAGCGGTCGATATAGCCCAGATCCTGCGGCACGGGGGCGTTGAAGATGATCTTGCCCATCGTGGTGTCGACGATGTGGCTCTTCATGACGCCGTCGATCTCCATCGTGCGGCGGACCTTGATCGGGGCCTGCAGGGTGATGACGCCCTCCTGATAGGCCATCATCGCCTCGGCCTCGTCGCGGAAGATCTTGCCCTCGCCCTTGTCGCCCTCGTTGACCATGGTCAGGTAATAGCTGCCCAGAACCATGTCCTGCGTGGGGACGGTGACCGGCTTGCCGTCGGCCGGCTTGAGCAGGTTGTGGGAGGCGAGCATCAGGGTCTTGGCCTCCTTCTGCGCCTCCTCCGAGAGGGGCAGATGGACCGCCATCTGGTCGCCGTCGAAGTCGGCGTTGAACGCGGTGCAGGCCAGCGGGTGCAGCTTGATGGCGCGGCCCTCAACCAGCACCGGCTCAAACGCCTGAATGCCCAGACGGTGCAGCGTAGGCGCACGGTTGAGCAGGACGGGATGGCCCTTGATGACCGTCTCCAGCGAATCCCAGACCTGCGGGTGGACCCGCTCGACCATCTTGCGGGCGGACTTGATGTTGTTGGCAATCCCCTTCTCGACAAGGTCCTTCATGACAAAGGGCTTGAAGAGCTCGAGGGCCATCTCCTTGGGCAGACCGCACTGATACATCTTCAGCTCGGGGCCGACGACGATAACCGAACGGCCGGAATAGTCGACACGCTTGCCCAGCAGGTTCTGACGGAAGCGGCCCTGCTTGCCCTTGAGCATATCGGACAGGCTCTTGAGCGGGCGGTTGTTGGGGCCGGTGACCGGACGGCCGCGGCGGCCGTTGTCGATCAGCGCGTCCACCGCCTCCTGCAGCATCCGCTTCTCGTTGCGCACGATGATGTCCGGCGCGCCCAGCTCGAGCAGCCGCTTGAGCCGGTTGTTCCGGTTGATGACCCGGCGATACAGGTCATTGAGGTCGCTGGTGGCAAAACGGCCGCCGTCCAGCTGGACCATCGGGCGGATATCGGGCGGGATGACCGGCACGACGTCCATAATCATCCACTCGGGGCGGTTGCCGGACAGGCGGAACGCCTCGACAACCTCCAGCCGCTTGAGGATCCGCACCCGCTTCTGGCCGGAGGCATCCTCCAGCTCGTCGTGCAGCTCCTGCGAGAGCTGCTCGAGGTCGATCCGGCTCAGCAGTTCTTTGATGGCCTCGGCGCCCATCGACGCCTTGAACTCATCCTCGTACCGCTCGCGCATGTCGCGGTACTCCTTCTCGCTGAGCAGCTGCTTTTCCTCCAGCGGGGTATAGCCCGGGTCGGTGACGATATAGCTGGCAAAGTACAGCACCTTCTCCAGCAGGCGGGGGCTCAGATCCAGCATCAGGCCGATGCGGGAGGGGATGCCCTTGAAATACCAGATGTGGCTGACCGGCGCGGCCAGCTCGATATGGCCCATCCGCTCGCGGCGGACCTTGGACCGGGTGACCTCGACGCCGCAGCGCTCGCAGATCTTGCCCTTGTACCGAATGCGCTTGTACTTGCCGCAGTGGCACTCCCAGTCCTTTGTGGGTCCAAAGATGCGCTCGCAGAACAGGCCGTCGCGCTCCGGCTTGAGGGTGCTGTAGTTGATCGTTTCCGGCTTTTTCACCTCGCCATAGCTCCACGCACGGATCTGGTCAGGAGAGGCAAGGCCGATCTTGATCGAATCAAAGACGTTAAACTCCATTGAGCGAATCCTTCCTTTACTCTACAAATTGCCTGTTTGCCGGGCCGGCGCCGCGCAGTGCGGCGCCCTCATGCTCCCGGCGCTCGATTTCGCGTTCCTCCTCGATGTCCAGATCGCTGTCAAGGTCAGCGAGCAACTCATCCGCATCGCACAGATCCTCGTCCTCCGCGTCCTCGTCCTCGCCATCCTCATTGCCCTGTGCCGCATCCGGATTCTCGGCATCGCCAATGGTGTAATTGTTGTTCAGTTCGCTCTCGACCAGCACGTCGTCGCCCAGCGAGAGCGCGTTGGGATCAAATCCCACATCGTCGTCAAAGTTCTGCTTGAGGTCGATCTCGTTCTTGTCGGCATCCAGCACCCGCACGTCAAGCGCCAGCGACTGCAGCTCCTTGATCAGCACGCGGAAGGACTCGGGGATGCCCGGGCGCGGCACATTCTCGCCCTTGACGATCGCCTCGTAGGTCTTGACACGGCCGACCACATCGTCCGACTTGACGGTCAGGATCTCCTGCAGGGTGTAGGCCGCGCCGTACGCCTCCAGCGCCCAGACCTCCATTTCGCCGAAGCGCTGACCGCCGAACTGAGCCTTGCCGCCCAGAGGCTGCTGGGTGACCAGACTGTACGGGCCGGTGGAACGAGCGTGGATCTTATCGTCGACCAGATGGTGCAGCTTGAGGAAGTACATATATCCGACGGTGACGGGGTTATCGAACCGCTCGCCGGTGCGTCCGTCATAGACATAGGTCTTGCCGTCCTCCCGCATGCCGGCCTGACGGAACATCTCGCGGATATCCTGCTCGTGCGCGCCGTCAAAGACCGGGGTCGCGACCTTCCAGCCGAGGGCCTTGGCCGCCATGCCGAGGTGGACCCCCAGCACCTGACCGATGTTCATACGGGAAGGTACGCCCAGCGGGTTCAGGCAGATGTCCAGCGGGGTGCCGTCGGGCAGGAAAGGCATATCCTCCTGCGGCAGAATCCGGGAGACGACACCCTTGTTGCCGTGACGACCCGCCATCTTGTCGCCGACGCTCAGCTTGCGCTTCTGAGCGATATAGCAGCGGACAACCTCCCGCACGCCGGGGTTGAGCTCGTCGCTGTTCTCGGGGGTGAAGACCTTGACATCGACAATGATGCCGTACTCGCCGTGGGGCACCCGCAGCGAGGTGTCCCGCACCTCGCGGGCCTTCTCGCCGAAGATCGCGCGCAGCAGCCGCTCCTCGGCGGTCAGCTCGGTCTCGCCCTTCGGGGTGACCTTGCCGACCAGGATATCGCCGGCGCTGACCTCGGCACCGATTCGGATGATACCGCGCTCGTCCAGATCCTTCAGCGCGTCGTCGCCGACATTCGGGATGTCACGGGTGATCTCCTCAGGTCCAAGCTTGGTCTCACGGGCCTCCAGCTCATACTCCTCGATATGGATCGAGGTGTAGACATCCTCCCGCACCAGTTTCTCGTTGATGAGGACCGCGTCCTCGTAGTTGTAACCCTCCC
>CALXIJ010000123.1 GCA_944388335.1 uncultured Pygmaiobacter sp. | reverse complement strand
ATTTTCTAAAAAGTAGACAAGCGGGCAAAGATCTGCGGGAATTTGGAGATGGCCATCCAAGTAATCCCGGGTGCAAAAATGCGGGCTTGGGTCATATCCCGCTTTCCATCCCTGCTCCAGATAATGTCTTGCCGCCTTTTTCTTCTCTATTCCATATTGGCTTTGATACCATTCTGCATCAAAAAGCACCGATTGCTCTATCAATCTCTGCCATCGATCATCCTGCTTTTTTTCCTTAATGCGTTCCTGCACCCGCTGCCTTGTCTCTCGTAGTATCCCCATCTAACTTTCTCCTTCACCCCTGCATCCCTTCGATCGCAGCTTTTTCCATCAGCGCACAATGTAATATGTTTTTGTTGTTATTCGTCCCAATAATGGTTCTCTTCAATCAGCGTGTAATAATCCTCGGCGAGAATCCCGCATACCACGAGATCCCGATAACGGCCTCCCTTGAAAACGCAGCTGCGCTTTATTCCCTCCTCTTTCCAGCCACAATTCAGAAACACACCTTGGGAAGAACGATTATCCGGGAAGTAGGTCGTCTCCAAACGATGCAGCTGCAGTTCATCAAAGGCATACCGCATGATGGCCATAGCGGTATCCTTGCCAATTCCTCTGCCGCGATCCTCTTTTTTGGCTATCTTGATCCCGTAGGTCGCGCACCGGTTTTTCCAGTCGATATCAACCAATGTCGCAACACCCAAAGGCCGCCCCTCTTCATCCTTGATGACAAAGCGAAGATTCTTCTGGTCATTGTAATGGCTTTCCAGCCATTTTCTCTGTGCGAACTCAGACAGCGGAAACGACCACCCAACCACAAGATTTTCGATCTCCGGATCATTGAACATCTCCACGATCAATCCGCAATCCTGCGGCTCCATTGCGCAGAGAGTAACCTTTTTTCCCTTAATATTCAATCTTCATTCCTCCCTATCAGAGTTCAAATCCCTTTAGATCATCTCTCTCAAGCAGCTTATCATCCGCTCGAGGTCCCGCTCATCATATCTTTGATCCACCGGAAGCGGCAGAATCTGATTGCTGATTCTCTCTGCCCTGCCGGAAAGCCCCGGCCACAGGGTCGGCAGATAAATTCTCTTTTTCGCCATCTTTTGCCGGATCTCCTGAGGGTCTCCCTTTTGAAGAAACAATGGATACATAAACGCCCCATTGGGGACCGTCAGATGCAGCTTGTTCACTTCTTTTAAACAGCCGTCAAGAAAAGAAAAATTCCGGCTGCGCCGATACGCCACTTCGGAATAATCCACTGCCCGCAGCAGATTGTGCGTGAGCGGAGACATCAGCCGAATCGGGCTGTGTTCAAGTTCGGTTTCATTTTTCTGATATGCGGCATACCAATCCGACGCCTCTCCCTCGAAGCGCCCGAGCAGATGCGAAAAACGGTCGGCAGCGTATTCCTGCGGTAGGCCTCGACTTTTTAGGCCATCCGCGTACAGATAAGCACCGTCCGGAACACCAAACCATTTCCGGCAGGAATAAACAGTATCTACACCGGGCAGAGGTTTTTCAAAAAAAGCCTGCACATTGTCCAAGATCAAGCTGTGCAGTTTTCCGCGCAGTTGCCTGACAGACTCCATTGACAACTGTCCGTAATAATTGACAAGGTATACCGCATCCTGCGAATCGATTGCCTCTAAGGGAAGTTCGGCAGTCAGGTCTTCCCTGACCGGATACCGAACGATCTCACAGCTTTCCACCCTCTCTAAGGCTGCGGTTACGCTGCCGCAAAGATAATCCGGCATCCAAATCCGCCGGATTCCTCGCTGCGCTACCAGCCATAAAAGGGCATTGGTCGCAGTGTTGAACGCCAAAGCGTCCGAGTGATATTCCTCTCCGCCAAACCGCTCCAGTTCAAGATAACCGCCGATCTCCCGCATTCTGCATCCTCATATCAACTCATAATGATCCATCATCTGCCGTATTCTGTCCACATCATTGAACATCATCACATCAATAATGGAAAGTCCTGGCTCAAATGGATCCCCTTTTTGGGGGTATTCGTCCAGAATCATCTTCTGAAACCTGATTTCGAGTCCCGCGTCCTGATACTTTTTCCGATCATAAAATGCCACGCCCCCGGGCGCATTCCAGTATTCCGTGATCTGGGGAAGCGCACGGCAGATATTAAGCCCCCATTCATCCGGTGCCTGAGGGGGCTCATAGGAAATCTGCATCTGAGACAGCACCTCAATTGGGGTATCTATCCTCAAATAGCGGCAAACACCCCGTGTGATGTTTTCATTGATCTCTGACAAACGGCTGCTGTCGATGCTCAGCAGCTCTTCCACCAGAGAGGAAATCTGTGAAAAATAAGGCGCTTTTCTATAATAATCCAGCTGCTTTATTATTTTTTTCTTCCACGGTTTTTCCGAATCCACATAGATCTCCCGGATCGCACTCTTCACCGGGTGCTTTTTGACCGGCATATGAATGTATTGCCATCCGCCCTGCGGTTTCAAGATCCGATTGCGTGTCATCCAGCTTTTATCCGTGAACTGCACCACATCGTCTATGATATAACGGTCCACCTGTTTGATGAGGGCATAATGTCCGATATATGGAAAAAAATATGGTTGATTTAACCCCAATCGCATTTTCTTCTCTCTTTCCTGTCAAATAGCCATCCGACGGATCTCAGAGGCAATATCCTTCACCAGCTGCAGGGAAAGCCCATTATAAATCGGCAGGCAAAGCACCTCTGCCCCCGCCTTTCGCGTTACCGGCAGGAAGTCCTTTTCATGCTCTTCCCGATAGCAGCCAAAATCCGGTACAACCGGCCAAAAATAGCGGCGGGTAAAGATATTTTTCTCTTTTAATTTTGTATAAACCGTATCGCGGTCCACTCCGAATTTTTCTTTTTCGATCAAGATCGGGAAATAGGCATAGTTATGCTCTATGCCGGGCTGACTCTCCGGCTCGAAAAACCGCACCCCGGGAACTTTTTCCAGCTGCTCACGATAGCAGAGCGTGATTTTGCGGCGCTCCTCAATGAGGCTGTCAACATACGGCAGGTTAGCAAGCCCCATCGCTGCCTGAAACTCATTCATCTTTGCATTTCCGCCGATAAGATCGACATGCTCTTCTCCTTCAATGCCAAAGTTCTTGTACGCATTGAACAGACGCGTATAGCTCTCCTTTTCATAGACCAGCGCACCGCCCTCGATCGTATGATACAGCTTTGTGGCATGGAAACTGAGCATCGAAACATCTCCGTAACAGGCCAAAGCGCGTCCGTTTTTCTTTGCACCAAAGGTATGAGCTGCGTCATAAATCACCTTGAGCCCATACTTTTTTGCAATCGCGTCGATCTTTTCCACATCGCAGGCATGTCCATACACGTGGACGGGGAGGATCGCGCTGGTCTTTTCAGTGATGAGCGGTTCAATCTTATCCGGATCCATTGTCAGATCACTCTCCCGGATATCGCAAAAGACCGGTTTAATCCCGTTGAGGGTAAGCGCATGGGTTGTGGACGCAAAGGTAAAGGGGGTCGTAATGACCTCCCCCGAAAGCCCCAGTCCCTTTATCGCAACATCCAACGCCTGATGGCCATTAACCATCAGATTGACCTGTCCTGCACCAAGATATCTTTCCAGCTTTTCTGCAAGCTCCTGCACCAAAGGCCCATTATTGGTCAATTGGTCTCTTTCCCATATACCCCTGCAATATTCGTCAAACTCTTCCTTCGGCGGCAAAAATGGGCGAGTAACAAAAACCTGTTCCATAGGTGTTTTCCCTTCTCAAACATTACTTTTGAAAACAAAAATTTTTCATTTTATTATATCATATCCATCCCCTTATTTCCACAGTTATCCCGATTGCAGCCGCTTATTTCACTCTTTGTTTGTATCTTTTTATACAGCTTGCGATTCCATCGTCCTTTTCTTTTCACAAAAGAATAAAAAAATGTTTTATTTTAATAAATTTCCCCTTTTTCGTATCGTATTGCTCTAAAGAACGGATTGAACTTCCCTTTCCGAAATGCTGCTTTTCTCTGTGTGAAACAGTATATTATCCTTCTTTAACCTCAGAGCGCCCGCATGACAGTATGATGATGCCATGCGGGCGCTCTGCCTATTTTTATTTAATTGTTGTATACTTTGTCCCCGGGAAGAAATAGGTCGCAATCTCCGCCGTGGTCCTGGTGCCAAGCGCCGCCATCTGAATCATTGCATACTGGCTCATACCGACACAATGGCCATACCCATAAGAGGTAAAGGTGATCGACTCCTCCCCATTCACCTGCATTGTGAAGTTGAGGGAATAGGGTCCCACAACACCCTCATAGAAGGCGTCGATATTGGTCTCAACCCCGCCGAGTTTGACCTTGGTGTAATACCCGGCACTATTCTTTCCATCAGGTTGAATCCAGGTAGAAAGACTTCCGGAAAGATCCGCCTTCGGCTGCACCTTGAGGATATCCGCCCGCAGCTGTTCTTTCGTCCGGGTCATAGATATTGGCAGATAGCTCTTCAGGCCGGTCCGGTCAATCAAATCCTTTTCATAGCTGCCAAGATCAACCGAAACCAGATAAGGCAGACTCTGCCCCCAATAATCCGACGAGCTGTTGGTCTTGCCGCCCGAGCAGGCGTAATAGGGAGTCAAGGCGACTTCTCCATTATAAGTGATATAGTCATCCTTCACCTTATTCACCGCTGCGGTAATCAGATTTCGGTAGGTCACATTGGTAATGGTGGAAAGTGATTTCAGTCCCACCTTGGGAGGATTGACCTCCGATGCGTGGTTGTTCGCATACTGATACACAATCCAGCTGTGCGCGGCAACCGCCTGCACCTCGTAAGCGCGCTGCGCGTCCGCGCCGGTCGCAGCCACCTGTTTTCCTCCGCCAAGCATGGTATTGCCGATCTCATTGGCAACAATCTGTGCAAGGATATTGCTGACCGTATCTGTGACGACCTTGTTGGTATTCAGGTCATAGACCGTCAGCATCTCCTCCACCTCGATATGGCTGCCGCTTCCGGAACCATCGATGAGGCCGGTGTAATCCTTGTAGCAATAGTTGGCATCGACCTCTCTTTTGCCCACCATTGCCGTGCCGTACTGCCAGAGTTCTGCATCGGTCCACGCCGGAGTGGAAACGTCCCAATGTGCCAGCCAGAAGTCATACCCTTCGGCCATCAACTGGCGGCCGTTGAGATATTGGGTTGCAAAATTCAAAAATGTATAAAATCCCGGATAATACCCATAGCCTTTCAGGCGATCCATTCCATACCGGACAATATTGGTACGGGTGGCAGAGTCCTTCGGCATATCAGGGCCGCCTTTATCCGGATTGTACAATCTCGGGTCTTCATAGTCGATGAACACCGGCATATCCAGCGCATAACCCTCCGCTTTCAATGCCTGTGCAGCGACGTGGAATTTGTCGACCTCTGCAGCCATTTCACTGTAATTATAGGCATAGCTGTAGATATAGGCGCCGACCAGAATTCCGTTTTCCTTTGCCTGTCGGACATTGGTGCGGAAATACGAATCTTCGACAATGCTGCTGCCGCTCCATGTAACCGCCCTGATAATCGCAAACTTGACCCCGTCCTGCGCCATCGCAGACCAGTCGATCGGGCCCTGATGCGCGGAAACATCAATGCCAAAGCCAATGCTGGTACCGGAAAGCTTCAGTGCCTTATCGTAAACGACAATATTACCCTGTTTGTCCTTGATTTTGATCTTTCCAGCACTGATAACCGTCCCAATGGTAAACTCTTTGCTGTTGGAACTCTGCCAGCTGGCGCCTCCATCGAAGGAGTAAGCCTGATCCGCCGGTGCGCTGTCCACAAAGGTCGCCTTCACCGTAACCTTGACCTTGTTGCCCGAACTCGGGGTCGTGGTAACCGAATCAATTACCGGCGGCCTTACGATGCTGCCGTCCTCACGGTAGTAATACAGCTTCTCTTCCTTTATGTACCACCCGGCCTGCTCCGGCAGGAAAAACTCTCCGGCCGAGCTGAAATAGTACATCTTATTCTCTATTGTGAAGAACCCGGTCGCAATCCGGTATCCGCTCGCTTTTCCCTGATAATAGGTCTTGCCATTTTCAGCGGTATACCATCCCTGCACCACCTGATAACAATCCTTATCGAAGATCGCATAGGTCTTATCGCTCAGAAGGCAGATCTCGTTCTGCGCCAATACGCCGTCGGCATCCTCTTTGGCCCAGCACCAGTTGGACCCATCAGCAAACCAGCCGCTTTCCGTCTTGACGCCATCCTTGCCAAAGCCGTACCAGCTTCCGCCGACCTGTGCTTTACCGGTCAATAGGCTGCCATCCTGCTGGACATAATAGGTCTTGCCGTCCGGAGAAGTATACCAATTTTCTTTTGCC
>CALXIJ010000122.1 GCA_944388335.1 uncultured Pygmaiobacter sp. | reverse complement strand
CCCCCCTTTTTCCGACACAATCTCGGGATTTTCAGGGTTCCGGCGATCCCTGCCGCGAGATCCCGCAGAGATCGAACCGCCGATAAAAGAGAGACCGGCCCCCGCAAAGGCAGCTTTCACCTTTGCGGGGGCCGGTCTTTTTCGTTTTTTCTTGGCTTTTGCGGCGATTGTCCTTTCTTACCCGGTCCCTCTCACCGCGCGGGAAAAGGGGATGGTTGGGGCATTGCGCGCCCCGCCGCCGGGCCGGGACTTTGCCGAGCAGATCAGACGGTGGTGTTGGCCAGCGGCATCCAATCCAGTGCCCGCTGGATATGGGCATCCCAGTAATCCCAATCGTGGATGCCGGGGTGCTCCTCATAGGTGAAGGGAACCTTCAGTTCCTCGAGGGCATGGCGCATCTGCTGGTTCACCCCATAGGTGAAGTCCTCGGTGCCGACGGTCATGAACAGTTCGGGCAGCTTTTTGCCCTCCGCGAGCAGCTTTTTGATCTGGAACAGCAGGTTGACCTCGCTGTTTGCCAGCTTGTCGATATCGCAGTCCTCAAAGATCGCGCGGAAGGGCCAGGGGGAAGCGGGATCCTTCAGATTCTCCTCCATGCCGTAGGGGAAGCTGAGGGCGCCGGACAGGCTGGCCGCCGCGGCATACTGCTCCGGCTTGGCGAGGGCGACATGCCACGCGCCGTAGCCGCCCATCGAGAGGCCGGCGACGAAGTTGTCCTCCCGCCGTCCGCTCGCGGGGAAGAGCATCTGGATGTACTGGGGCAGCTCCTCGGTGAGGAAGGTGAGATACTTGGGTCCGATCACCATATCCTGATAAAAGCTGTTTGCGACCGAGGGCATGACCACCATGATCTTGTGGTTCTGGGCATACTTCTCGATGCTGGTCAGATGGCACCAATCGGAATAGTCGCCATAGGTGCCGTGCAGCAGATAGAGCACCTGATACTTCGCACCGGGATGCCAGTAGGAGGTATCCTTGTTGTTCATCAGCTCATCCGAGTTCGGGGTGGGGATGACCACGTTGATGTCGGTGTTCAGCTTGAGCGCGTCGGAATAGTAGTTGCAATGAATGTTTGCCATTTCAATTTCACCTTCCCAAAAAAGTGGGCCGGGACACCTGTCCCGATCCAGAATCATTCCGAGAGATATTATCGCGCCGCTGCAAGGAAGATGTCAATTCGCAGAATGAAAGAATTCGGGCCCCATTTTTTGGCACGCGCGGAAAAATAAATCGCCCGTTTAACTCATTATTTTTCTCAAACGCGCTCAGTGCCCGCTTCGCGCCAAGGATGGCACCAAAGAGCGGGCGCGAAGGGTACGGCACAGCGGGTCCAGTAATCCGGCAGGCGCGGTGCGGCGGGGCGCGGCGAGTAGGGCGGGTCCAGTGATGCGGCAGGCGCGGCAAACGCGTCGATGCAAACCCGCACCGTGCCGCAGAGAAAATGCACAAAAAAATTCCCGCCCATACCCGGCGCGTTCCGGGTGTGAGCGGGAATTTCTGGATTTTATTCTATCGGCAAGAGATCCTGCGCCGCGCAGCCAGCGCCTTTGCGCAGCACCCTTGCCAAACCAAGCGGTCCTGCCCCGGGCCGAGGCCCTGCGGGCAAATCCATCCGTCGGATCAGACCAACTCGATGACGGCCATCTCGGCCGCGTCGCCGCGGCGGGCACCGATCTTGATGATGCGGGTGTAGCCGCCGTTGCGGTCGGCATACTTCGGGCCGATCTCGTCGATCAGCTTCTTGGCCACATCCTCCTTGGTGATGAAGGCATAGATCTGACGCTTCGTGTGCAGGGAGTCCTGCTTGCCGAGGGTGATCATCTTCTCGGCCACGGCGCGAACTTCCTTGGCTCGGGCAACAGTGGTCTCGATCTTCCCTTTTTCAAAAAGGTAGGTGACCATTGCCCTGAGCATCGCCCTGCGGCTATCGCTGGTTCTGCCAAGCTTTCTGGTACCGGGCATCCCAATTCACTCCTTTTCAGTAGATCCGGGGCTCGGGGCGGCAGTGCCGCCGCCGGCTCCCGCGTTGATTTTTTTACTCGTCGTCCTTACTCAGTTTGAAACCGAGAGATTCCAGCTTGGAGATAACCTCCTCCAAGCTCTTGCGGCCCAGATTGCGGACCTTCATCATCTCGTCCTCACTCTTGTTGATGAGGTCTCCAACCGTATTGATGCCCGCACGCTTGAGGCAGTTGAAGGAGCGCACCGACAGATCCAGCTCCTCGATGGTCATATCGAGGACCTTCTCCTTGCCCTTGTCATCCTTCTCGACCATGATGTCCACGTCCTGCGTCTCTTCGGACAGGTTCGCAAACAGGTTCAGATGCTCGGTCAGAATGCGGGCAGCGAGGCTGACCCCTTCCTTTGCATTGATGATGCCGTCGGTCCAGACCTCCAGCGTCAGCTTGTCGTAGTCGGTGATCTGGCCCACACGGGTGTTCTCCACCGTGTAGTTGACCTTGAGCACCGGGGTGTAGATGCTGTCCACCGCGATCGCGCCCAGCGTGGCGAACTCCGCGTTCTGCTTGTTGCGATCGGCGGGAACATAGCCGCGGCCCTTGTCAAAGACAAGCTCCATCACCAGCTTCGCGCCCTCGTCGAGGGTCGCGATGTGCCAATCCGGGTTGAGGATCTCGATCTCCGCATCCTGCTGGATGCTGCCGGCAGTGACCTCCCCCTCGCCGTTCGCCTCGATGCGGACGGTCTTGGGGCCATCGGAAAAGAGCTTCGCACGGACGCCCTTCAGGTTCAGGACGATCTCGGTGACGTCCTCCTTGACACCCTCCACGGTGGAAAACTCGTGTACCACGCCGTCGATCTTCACCGAGGTGATGGCGACGCCGGGCAGAGAGGAGAGCAGCACGCGGCGCAGGCTGTTGCCCAGCGTCGTGCCGAATCCGCGCTCGAGGGGTTCTACGACAAACTTGCCGTAACGGCCGTCCGCGCTGAGGGTAGCTGTATCAATCTTCGGCCTTTCGATCTCAATCATTCATAAACCCTCCTTAGTAAAGCAAAGACAAAATGCCCTTGCCATAGATTCGCATTCCCTATGCTACTGTTCGGGTTATTTAGAGTAAAGCTCGACGATGAGATGCTCAGACACATCGTAATCGATATCGCTGCGCTCGGGCAGGCGCTCGACCGTGCCCTTCAGCTCGTTGGCGTCACGCTTGAGCCAAGCGGGAACCAGAACCATCGGCGCATCGGCGCCGGTGAGCTTGGAAAACTTGACCGAGGCGCGGCTCTTCTCGCACACCGCGATCACATCACCGGCCTTGACACGGTAAGAGGGGATGTTGACCTTCTTGCCGTTGACGGTGAAGTGGGAATGGGTGACCAGCTGGCGCGCATCGCGGCGGGTGGCCGCGAAGCCCAGACGGAAGACCACATTGTCAAGACGGGTCTCCAGCATCCGCAGCAGGTTCTCACCGGTGATGCCCTGCTGCTTCTCAGCCAGCTCGAAGTAGTGATGGAACTGCTTCTCCAGCATACCGTAGATGAACTTGACCTTCTGCTTCTCCTTGAGCTGGATGGCATACTCGGACTGCTTCTTGCGCATGCCGTTGCCGTCGTTGCGCTTGGTGGTCTTCTTGGCGTAACCCATCACTGCAGGAGAGATGCCCAGCGCCTTGCAGCGCTTGGCAATGGGCTGCAT
>CALXIJ010000121.1 GCA_944388335.1 uncultured Pygmaiobacter sp. | reverse complement strand
TTATCAAACGAAAAGGTGGCGCCTTCGACCGCCACCTTTGCAGCTGCAGTCAAGCCGCCACCCCCTTTCACAGCCGCTGCTCTCTATTTCGGCTCACAGATGATCTGATAGAGTTCCTCCGCGCACTGCTCCACCTTGTCCTTGATGATGACATAGTCATAATCACAGGCGTATTCCATCTCTTCCAGCGCGCGGGCCAGCCGCTCGCGGATCTTTTCCTCACTTTCGGTCTTGCGGCCCCGCAGACGCTTTTCCAGTTCCTCAAACGAAGGCGGACGCACAAAAACCAACTTTGCATCGGGATAAAGGCGCTTGATGTTTGCGGCGCCCTCCACCTCGATGATCAAAATCACATTGATGCCCTTTTCAATCCGGCTGTCGACCTCCGACTTCGGGGTGCCGTAATAGTTGCCGCAGTAATTGGTGTACTCCAGCGCCTCCCCCGCCGCAATCCGGCGCTCGAACTCCTCGGTGGAGATATAGTAGTAGTTGACCCCTTCCCGCTCGCCGGGACGCTTGTCACGGGTGGTCATCGAGACCGAGACCTCGACCTCCGGGTGATGTTCCACCAGATACTGTACTACTGTATCCTTGCCGCTGCCGGCAGGGCCCGATAGCACGATCAAATGTTGTCCATTACTCATCTTCCAGCTCTGTCTCCTCAATATCATCGGTGTCATTCAAACGATTTGCCACCGTCTCCGGCTGCACGGCGCTGAGCACCACGTGGTCGGAATCGGTGATGATGACCGCGCGGGTGCGCCGGCCATAGGTCGCATCGATCAGACTGCCGCGGTCCCGCGCCTCCTGAATAATCCGCTTGATCGGGGCAGACTCCGGGCTGACAATCGCGATCAGCCGGTTCGCCGAGACCATATTGCCAAAACCGATGTTGATCAATTTCATGCGGTAAATCCCCTTTTACTCGATATTTTGGATCTGTTCGCGGATCTTCTCGATCTCCGCCTTCATATCCACAACCAGCCGGGTGACGGCCAGATCCTGCGTCTTGGAACCGATGGTGTTGGTCTCCCGGTTGAGTTCCTGTGTGAGAAAGTCCAGCTTGCGCCCCACCGGGCCGCCGGAAGAGAGGATCTCCCGGTACTGCTTGATATGGCTGCGCAGCCGCACCGTCTCCTCATCTACCGCGGTCTTGTCCGCAAAGATCGCCGCCTCGGTGAGCAGACGGGATTCATCGATCGAACGGTCCTCCAGCAGCAGCTGCAGCTTCTCATACAGCCGCTGGGTATAGTTTGCGACCCGGCCCTCGGCAAGCTGCTCTACCTGCCCGACCATCGTCTCGATGCTGCACAGGCGTGAGAGAACGTCCTCCTCCAGCTTCTCCCCCTCGGTGCTCCGCATCGAGAGGAATGCCGCGATTGCATCCTTTGCGACCGCGCCGACATCCGCCGCGATCTGCTCCTCGTCGAGCTCGGGCTTGGTCACTGTGAAGAGGTCGGAAAAGCGGGTCATTGTGTTCACCGTGACGTCATCCTTGAGGGACAATGCCTGCGCCATTCCCCGCAGCGCCTCGAGATACTGGCGGGCCAGATCCTCGTTGATCCGGATCTGCGCCCCGCTGCCGTCGACCTCCGCCACCGTGAGCGCGAGTTCAGTCTTGCCGCGGGAAATCGATCCTGCCAGCTGCTTTTTGAGTCGGTCATCCAGCCACGCATAGGCACGCGGAATCCGGGAACTGTACTCGAAATACCGCGCATTGACACTCTTGATCTCGACTGTAATATCCCGACCGTGCAACACCTGCTGCGCCCTGCCGTAGCCGGTCATACTGAAAACCATCGTCGGTCTCCTTTCCCTTTGCCGCAGCAAACTTTTTATACGGATTATACAGAATATAATAATACACCGCGGCAAATGGTTTTGTCAATTCGCCCGAATGCGCAAAACCACGGCGCGCTGCCGGATCTCTGCGCAGATTTTCCGCCCACGGCAGGAGGGCGCCATTCAGGCCGCCGCCCTTGTCCTTTTGTGCCGGCGCAGCAGATAGGGCGGCAGCAGCAGCACTGCAAAGACCAGCGCACCGATCACCGGGAATCCGATCAGATGGCTGCCGAAGGTCTGTTCAAACCAATACAGCGGGTTGCCCGGTTCCGCGCTTGACAAAAACATGAAATTGGTGCCGAAGATCTGATTGAAGCACCACGCCGGCACCGCAAGCGCCAGACAAAGCAGAATGCAGCCGGGCAGGTCCTTTGCCCGCGCCCGTACCTCTCCCCCCGCGGTCAGCATGATCGGGTAGGTTGCCAGAAGAATGTGGACCGTAAAGCTGTGCAGGTGCATGAAGTTCGCCGGCGGCAGCTCGGTCCAGCTGGGGAAAAGCAGCGCCGCAGCCGCGGCGGGCAGGCAGACCAGATAGAGGAATTTTGCGAGAAAGCGATTTGGCCGGATCGCGTGAAAGAGGATCAGGAAGATGTTGATGCTGCACAGGTGCAGCGGCAGGTATTTGGGCAAAAACAGTCCTTTCCAGAGCAAGATCGTCAGTTTGAAGAGCTCGTCTGCGACCAGCAGCGCTGCGATCGTCCAGCGCATCCTGCGCCGGCGCACCGCGCCGCCGCGGCGATAGAGCAGCGCACAGCCCGCTGCAAAGCAAACAAAGAGCGAAAGCCAGATCAGATGGCATCGGTCAAACTGCGAAAAGCCGTGTCCTGCACCGATCGTCTCCACCGTCTCAAAAAAATACTCCATAACTCTTCCCCCAAAGGTCCTTTTGTCGTTCTTCTTCCTTTGCCCCCTATTATATTGCAGCCGGGATGAAGCGGCAATATCGCGGATTAAAACAATACAGAAAAATCACAATTCCGCCAAAGGCGCTCCCGCACAAAAACGCAAAAAGGCGGATCCCCCGCCTGACTGTGCAGAGGGATCCGCCTTTTATCTTATTCTTTTGATTGGGATGTCAGGAAGCGCATCCTCCATGCGGCATCGCAATCAGGAAACGCTGCACGCCGCTCAGCCGACATGGATATCGCAGGCATCCGGCAAAACGTCCGCCTTGTAATAGCCGGTCGCGGTGCTCGGGCAGAGCGGTCCGGCAAGGCCGCCCGACTCGGTGCAGTAGGTCGCGGTCACCACCGTGCCCGCCGGCGCGGTGGGGAAGGTCTTGACCTCCAGCCCCTCCTGCGCGCGGGTCATGACCTCTTTCCA
This sequence comes from uncultured Pygmaiobacter sp., assembly GCA_944388335.1. Lineage (GTDB taxonomy): Bacteria > Bacillota > Clostridia > Oscillospirales > Ruminococcaceae > Pygmaiobacter. The sequence continues at coordinate 19,038 of CALXIJ010000121.1, read as the reverse complement.
AGCCAGCGTCGGCGGATGCTTGCTGTACTGGTTGCCCTTCCAAGGCAGCTCCACCGGCTGGTCATAGCCCATCCAGGTCGCGGTGACATAGTAGGGAGTCAGCCCGATGAACCAGTGGTCCTTGTCATCGCTGGTGGTACCGGTCTTGCCGATGGTTTCCATCCCCGCGATGGTGGAGGAACCGGTGGAAGCAGCAGTGCCCTTAGTCATGACCAGACGCAGCAGCTTGTTCATAATCATCGCGGTGTCCTCCCCGATCGCGCGGGTGGTGGGCAGCAGGGTGTTGTCGAGCAGGATCTCACCGGTCTGGATGTTCTCGACGGTGGTGTAGGAGTGCAGCGGGGTGAGGGTACCGCCGTCGCCGAACATCATATAGGCGTGGGCCATCTCGGCCAGCGAGACACCGTCGGTCATCGAGCCGAGCACCAGCGGGCCGATATCGACGTCGCTGGAAACCGTGCCGTCCGCATTTTCGCGGCTCTCGACCAGACTGGTGATGCCCAGCGTATTGGTCATAAAGTCGAAGATTGCGGGCGCCGTGACCATCTTGCCGACCCGCACCGCAACGGTGTTGATCGAGTTTGCGAGCGCATCGCAGACCAGCATATCCTTCTCGGTATAGGTGCCGTTATAATTTCGGGGCCAGTCCCGCATCCCGCCGACCTCGCCGTCGTAGATCTGTTCAACGACGTCGTCGAGCCATGCGCCGGAATAGTCTGTATAGTTATAATCAATCGCCAGCGCATAAGCACCGATCGGCTTCATCGTCGAACCGGTCTGCCGCAGCGAGTCGACCGCGCGGTTGAGGCTGCGGTCGGTCTCCTTCTCGCCGACGCCACCCACGACCGCCTTGATCGCGCCGGTGTAGTCGATGGTGATCATCGCGCCCTGCACGTTCTGGGTCTTGGTCTCCCCCGTCGTGGGATCGGTATACTCGACCGGGCGGTCAGGATAGTAGTTGCCCGGCTCCTTGCTCATCACGTCTTCCATGATCGACTGCAGGTTGGTGTCAACGGTGGAGTAGATCGCCAGTCCGCCGTTGTACAGCATACTGCTGGCCTCCTGCCGGGTCTCGCAGATCCCCTCGGACACCAGATCCGAGATGACGTCGTCGATAACCATGTCGGTGAAGTAGCTGTTGTTGCCCACCTGCGCGGTGTTCTGCTTGTCCTCCGGGGCAACCAAATTCAGCTCCTCGGCGACGGCGGCGTCATGCTCCTCCTGCGTGATCATCCCCTGCTCCAGCATCATCCCGAGGATCATGTTGCGGCGCTGGATGTTATTCTCCGGCTCGGTGCGGGGATTGTACTTGGTGGGATTGTTGGTGATCGCCGCCACCGTCGCACACTGGGCGAGGGTGAGCTCGCTGACGTCCTTGTCATAGAGGTTATAGGAACAGGCCTGCACGCCGCAGGTATTCCCGGTAAAGCCGACGGTGTTCAGATACGCCTCGAGGATGGTCTCCTTGGAGTATCTGCCGTTGAGCGAGATGGCGCGGAAAATCTCCCGCACCTTGCGCAGCGGGTCGTGGTCGTCGTCGCCGGTGATGTTCTTGATCAGCTGCTGGGTGATGGTGGACGCGCCCTGCTCGGTATCATATAGGGTGATCTTGCCGCCGGTCAGCTTGCTGAGGACGAGGTTCACCGCAGCGGAGAAGCTCCGCTTGATATTGACGCCGTTGTTGTCATAAAAGGTCTTGTCCTCAACTGCGATGAACGCATTTTTGAGGTTCTCGGGGATCTGGTTCAGATCCACCCAGATCCGGTCGGCGTTATCAACCAGCCGCTGGTAGGGCTCCGTCTCACCGGTCTCGCTGTTCACCGCGTAGATGGTGGAGGAATAGCTCAGCTTGAGGTTTTCGAGGTTGAGCAGCGACGCATCGTTCGCCGTCACCTTGACCACATACAGGCTCAGCATCACCGAGAGCACCGAGGCAACGATTACCCCGAGGCTGGCCACCACAATGATCGCGCGGCCGATATGGCCCCACACCCGTCTGGCGCGGCTGTTCTTCTTCGCCTTGCCCGCGCCGCCCGGCGCGGAGGACTGGCCCTTTCCCGTCTCGGGGCGCTGCGCGCGTCGCGGGACGTTTTTCCGATTCTGTTCGTTCAAAAAAGGTTCTCCCCTCTCTTTGGGTAAAGTCTTGACGAATCTATTGAAAAAATAACGACGGCGAAAAAATAAAAAGCGGCAAAATCGCTTTCTGTCGTATTAGAATAGTATAGCACAAAATTGCTACTATTTTCCACAAAAGAAGGTTACAATTTCATAACCTGCGATTTTGCTGTATAACCAGATGCATTTTATCCCAGAATAACACCGCCCAAGGCTCCACCGAAGGCCGAAAGGCAGGGGGATAACCAAATGACTGTACAAAAAAAATGGATGACCTTTTTACTGATCCTCTGCATCCTTGTCACCGCGATGAGCACCGCATTTCTGCTGCAGCCCACCGCCGCAAGCGAGAGTGCCCCGCCCGCAGGACCGATCTACCTCTTGCGGGACGATCACGGCTTTCTGGCGCTGTATGACCCGGACAGCGGAGAGCTGATCCGCCGGTACGAGATCTACACCCGGCTGCTCCCCGACACCGATCTGGATGCGCTGCGCGAGGGGATCCCCGTCTACACCGACAGCGAACTGGAGCGGCTGATTGAGGATTACGGCGGCTGATCTCTCTCCTGCTTTTGCCCATTATACCCATTCTCACAGATGAAATCAAGCGGACCATTTTTTCCTGTCCGGTCCACAGAATCCGGTTTACAATGGCTTTTCGGCTATGGTATAATGTTCGCGATATCAGCGGGCCGGATGTCGTGGGCGCCGGCCGTATTCCCGTGCCGTTTTCGGCCGGATCAATCAAGGAAAGGAGGCGCCGCTTTTGAATCCTCTGGATTATCCTTTTGACGGTGCCACACTCTTGCAGAAAAAACGTTCGCTGCGGCGGGAGCTGCTGCAGCGGCAGGGCCTCGTTGAGAAGAAGGTCGCCATCCTCAGCGGCAGCACCATCGGCGAGATCAAGAACATGCTCGAGCTGTTTTTGCTCAATGAGGGAATCAAGCCGGAATTCTATGTCGGCGGATACGGGCTGTTCTATGAGAATCTGGTTTTTGACGACGGCAGTCTCGCCGCCTTTGCACCGGACTTCCTCTACATCCACACCAGCCGCAAGAACATCAAGGAGATGCCTCTTCCCTCCGACAGCGACGAGGCGGTGCAGGTCAAGCTGGATGCCGAGTGGGCCCGATTTGAGGCCGCTTTTGAGGCGGCGAAAAAGCTGGGCTGTTCGGTGATCGTGAACAACTTTGACCTGCCCACTCACCGGCTGATGGGCAACCGCGACGCGGTCGATCCGCGGGGCGGCATCCACTTCATTAACGAACTGAATGCCAGAATTGCTACATATGTGGCGAAAAATGAGGGTTTTTACCTCAACGACCTCGCCTATCTCGCCTGCCGGTTCGGGCTGGACAACTGGTTTTCCGAGTCGGAGTGGTATCTGTACAAGTATGCCGTTTCGATGCAGTATATCCCCGAATTGTGCCACAACATCAGCCTGATCATCAAGAGCCTGCTGGGCAAGAACAAAAAAGGGCTTGTGCTGGATCTCGACAACACCCTGTGGGGCGGCGTGATCGGAGAGGTCGGCGCCGAGGGGGTCGAGCTCTCGACCGAGACCCCCGCCGGCATGGCATACAGTGAATTCCAGCAGTATCTGCGCCAGCTGGAGGATCTGGGGATCCTGCTGAACGTCGCGAGCAAAAATGAGGAGTCGATCGCGCTGACCGGCTTTGAGCGGGATGACAGCCCCCTCAAGCGGAAGGACTTTCTCTGCTTCAAGGCAAACTGGGAGCCCAAGTCGGAGAACATCGCCAAGATCGCACAGGAGATCAACATCCTGCCCGAGAGCCTCGTCTTTGTGGACGACAATCCCGCTGAGCGGGAGATCGTGCGCCAGCAGCTGCCCGCTGTGACCATCGCCTCCTTCGACAGCCCGGAGGGGATGATCGCCGCATTGGACCGCGCGGGCTATTTTGAGATCACCGCCCTCTCGGCGGACGACGCCAAGCGCAACGAGATGTACCGCCAGAATCTGCAGCGGGCCGCGGCACAGCAGAGCTTCGGCAGCTATGAGGACTATCTGCGCAGCCTTGAGATGACCGCAGAGCTCGGCGCGTTCGACCAGCCCCATGCCGAGCGGATCACCCAGCTGATCAACAAGACCAACCAGTTCAACCTGACCACCCGCCGCTACACCGCGCAGGAGGTGGAGGCGCTGCTCTCCAATCCCGACGCCGTGACCCTCTACGGGCGGCTGATCGACAAATTCGGGGACAACGGTCTGGTCTCCGCGATGATCGGCACGGTGGAGGGCGAGCGCTGCACCGTGGACCTGTGGATCATGAGCTGCCGGGTCTTCAAGCGGAACCTCGAGCAGACCATGATGGACGAGTTTGTCCGCCGCTGCACCGCGCGCGGGGTCAAGACCATCGTGGGGCGGTATCTTCCCACCGCAAAGAACTTGTTGGTCAAGGGAATCTATGGTACAATGGGCTTTGAAAAGGTGAGCGAGGACGAGCAGCAGACGGTGTTTGAGCTGGATGTTGCAGCCTATCGCCCCCAGAACAATATTGTGACAGTCACAAGAAAAGACTAAATGCAGGAGGGAAACCCTTTGAGCGAACAGGAAATTTTTGACGGCGTGCAGGAGATCTTCCGCACGGTATTTGATGACGATGAGATCGTGCTGACCCGCGAGATGACCGCGGATGACATCGAGGATTGGGACAGCCTTGAGCAGATCAATCTTCTGGTCGCCATCGAGAAGAAGTTCTCGATCAAGTTCAAGCTGGAGGATGTCAAGAATCTGCCCAACGTCGGCGCGATGCTGGATCTGGTCAAGCGTCTGGCCGGCTGACGGCTGTACAACCAAAGATGGGAGCCGGTGTTCCGAATCGGCTCCTCTTTTTTTGAGAGGATGCCGGCGCGCCGGCCCAACACTGGATGGAGGGATCACGATTGGAGATCAAGAGCTATACACTGTCCCAGATGGTACCCGGCTTGACCGAGAGCTTTACCGTCACGGTGACCGAGGAGAAGATGGCGCAGTTCTGTGCGATGTCGGGCGATATCAGCCCCATCCATATGGATCCAGACTACGCGGCGCAGCGCGGCTACCCGGGACGGGTCTGCTATGGAATGCTGGTGGCCAGCTTTTTCTCCACCCTCGCCGGCGTTTTGCTGCCGGGAGAACACTGCCTGCTGCATTCGGTGGAGAGCAAATTTGCAAAGCCGGTCTTTATCGGGGACACCCTGACCGTCACCGGTGTGGTGGAGGAGGTCAATGAGATCTTCTCCGAGGTGACCATCAAGGGGAGCATCACCAACCAGAACGGCAAGAAAGTCTGCCGCGGCATCATCAAGGCCGGGGTTGCAAAATAACCTTCCCCCTCTCTTTTCGCGCCAAGCGAAAGGGCTTGATTGGGTGCCCGCTTCTACCTGTCTGCCGGGCGCAGTCAAAAGGAGCCCGCTTTTTCCCTTTGAAACGGGCTGTTTCGCGCTTTCCCCTGCGTTTTGTTTTCTGAAAAGGGTTTTCCCTTGTCACTTATTTTTACCTTACAGAGCATTTTTCAGCTGCAAAGAAAAGGAGGAATCCTCTGATGCCTTATACCTATCTGATTACCGGCGCAACCAGCGATGTCGGCGCCGCCCTGATCCGCCGCGTATGGAAACCCGGTGACATCATCCTCGCACAGGGTGCAAACGATCTTGACCGTCTGGATGGCGTGCGGGAACTGTGCGGCGATGCGCTGCACTGCTACAACGTCGATCTCACCGGCGAGGAGTCGCTCACCGCTTTTATTGAGGAGATCCGCCGCGACTTCGGCTGCCCGACCCATATTGTCCATCTGCCGGCGCTGCGGGTCATCAACACCAAGTTCCGCAATTTCGATGAACAGCGTTTTCTTCTGGACTTCAACGTTCAGGTGCTCAGCGCCCTGCGGATCTGCAAGGCGTTTTTGCCCGGCATGATGAAGGCGAAGTTCGGCCGTCTGCTCTTCATGCTGACCGACTACATCATCGGCGTTCCCCCGAAGAACACCACCGCCTATATCGTCGCAAAGAACGCGCTGCGCGGACTCGCCCGCAGTCTCGCCACCGAGGCCGCTCCCTCTGGGGTCACGGTCAACTGTGTCGCCCCCTACATGATGGAGACCCGCTTTTTGCAGGACACCCCCGACCTGATTGTTGAGGCTTCCGCCGCGGCAAACCCGATGGGGCGCAACGCACGGGTGGAGGACGTCGTCCCCGCGATGGCCTTTCTGCTGTCGGATGAGGCCGGTTTCATCAGCGGCGCGGAGCTGCCGGTCACAGGGGGCGCAAAGTATTGAGCGAATACGTCTTTCGTCTTGCCCTACCGGAGGACAAGGCCGATATTCTGACCTTTATGAACACCCACTGGGGTTCCCGTCATCCGCTGGTGAATCTGCCGGATTACTTCTCCTATTACTATCAGAATGGAGAGGAACATCCCGCCCATCTGAACTTTGCGCTCTGCCTCTTTCCCTCTGGTGAGATCGCGGCGCTCTGCGGTTTTATCCCCTCCTCGCGGTCGGGAAGCGACCTCTGGATCTCGATCTGGTGCGCCGACAAGAGGGCCAAGGGCAGCGGGCTGGAGCTGATGTCCAAAATGCCCCAGCTCACCGGCGCCAGCCGACTGAGCTGCAACAACATCCGCCCGAACACCATTCCGTTCTACGAGTTTCTGGGCTACACCGGCGCGCGGATGAATCACTTCTACCGCCTTGCTCCCCGTGATACCTACAAGGTGGCGCGGATTCAGGATGCCACCATCCTTCCCGCTGGCGGCGAGGGCGTACTGCGCCATTTTGAGGATTTCGACGCACTGCGCGCTGCTTTCCATCCCGGCGAAGCGGGGCATCCCGTCAAGGATCTGTGGTACCTTGAGCGGCGGTATTTCCACTATCCGCGCCAGCAGTATCTGGTGTACGGGGGATTTCTCGGCGAGGATTGCCCGCTGCTCTTCTGCCTGCGGCGGGTCGAGGTCGAGGGCAGCCTTGTGCTGCGGCTGGTCGATGTGGTTGGAGATCACCGCCTGCTGCCTTGCTTTGGCGCCGCGCTGGACCGGCTGCTCGGGGAGATGCAGGCGGAGTATATCGACTGCTACTGCTGGGGCGTCCCCGCGCAGACGATGGCCGAAACCGGCTTCTGCGAGCGGCTGGAGGGGGGGCCGAACATCATCCCCCACTATCTCACCCCTCCCCTTTTTGAGAATGTGGAGTACTATCTGTTCACCAGCGACCCAAACGAGTTTACGATGTTCCGCGCCGACGGCGATCAGGACCGGCCGAACATCAGCTGCTGAATCTTTCTTTTTTGTTTTATGGGAGACTGCGGGCTTTCCGTCCGCGGTCTCCTTTTTGTTTTTTGTCCGGTCTCATCCGCCAAAAGGATTTCCCCGCTGCGCGCCCCATCCCACGCGTTCATTCCTTCATCTGTTCCCGCAGCCGCTCCACCGCTTTTTTCTCAAGGCGGGAGACATAGCTGCGGGAGATGTGCAGCAGATCTGCGACCTGCTGCTGGCTGAGCGGCTCATTGCCGTCAAAGCCATACCGCAGCCGGATGATCTGCCGCTCCCTGCCGTCGAGACGGGTATTCACCAGTTGACGCAGCCGTTCGGACTCCGCTTTGTGTTCATATTCCTCATCCACAAACAGAGGGTCGGCCAGCACATCGTTGAGGGTCAGCTCCCCGTCCCCTCCCCCCGCCTCAATCGGCTCGTTGATGTAAAGCGTCCCCTTGTTTTTCTTATCCGCCCGAAAGAACATTAGGATCTCATTTGCTATCCTCACACAAAAGCCGCTCGCCTGCCGCCCCGCCGCGCCAGAACAGTCGGGCGCACTGCCCATCCCATAAGACCTGCTGCACCGTGGCGCGGATCAGCCCCCGCTTTTGTGCGGCCGTCATGCCGTCAATTCCGTCCCGAAATACCGCGAGCCTTCGCCGGAGCCGGTCAAATTCCTCTGCGTCCAGTGGGCGTGCGGGATTCCGTGCCCGCTCTGCGTCGATGCTGCGCTGCAGCTCTTCCGCCTGCTCGTGCAGCGCCTCGAGCCGCTCCTTGAGATGGATTGCCGCCTCACTGCCCTCAAATGAGGCCAGCGCGTCCACCAATGCCTCAATCCTGCGGGCATTCTCCCGCCGACGCCGGCAGAGCTGCTGCAAACGGGCACTTTGTCCCTCCCCGTCCTTCAGCTGCCGCTCTCCTCGCTCCAGCTGTTCGATCAAACTCTGGCGATCCTCCCGCAGCTGCTTGATCTGCTCGATCACCGCGCTGTCCAACAGATCGCCGCTCAGATTCGGCGTGCTGCACAGGGCTCCTTTGCTGTGCTCTTTTCTGCTGCAGAGATAGCGGTAAGCCGCATTTCCATCCGCATCCTTCTTCCCGGAGCATTTGGGGTACATTCTGCCGCCGCACCGGCACCAGAGCAGCCCGGCCAGCAGCGCTGCATTGCTGCGGGGCGTCCGGTAGCTCTTGGAGCTGTTTTTTGCCAGCAGTTCCTGCACGCGGACCCAATCCTCGCCCTGAATCAGTCCCGGATGCTGCCCCACCGAGATGATCCAGTCCTCCATCGGCAGATACCGGGTAGCGGCCCCCTTTTTCTGCTCGGTCCGGTTATAGGCGAGAATTCCCCGCACCCCGTCGAATGCCTCCGGCGCGGAGAACAGCTCCGCCCTGTGGTCGGCAAAATACCGATACGCCGCCTGGTCTGCGATCAGATAGACGGGATTTTGCAGGATGGCGCGGATCGAAAATCGGGTAAAGTCCCGCCCGTTTTTCGTCCTGCAGTGCCGGCGCAAGAGCTCTGTCTCGGTCTCCGTGAGGGATCCGCTGCCGCGGTACAGCGCATAGATCAGCCGCACCGTCTCGGCCTCCTGCGGGATGAGCCGCAGCATGCAGGAGCGCTTGCTCTTGCCCTCCACCGTGACGGTCTTGACCGCCTGAGAGGCATAACCGGTCGGTGTGATGCCGCCAAGCCAGCGCCCGGTCTTGGCAAGTTCCCGCATATTGTCCCGGATCCGCTCTGCAATGGTCTCCCGCTCGAGCTGGCTGAACACCGACGCGATATACATCATCGCCCGTCCCATCGGGCTCGCGGTGTCAAAGCGCTCCCGGATCGAGACAAAGTCGATCCCAAGGCGCCCCAGCTCCTCAATCAACGCGGAAAAATCCCCGATGTTCCGGCTGATCCGGTCCAGCCGGTAGACAACCACCGCCCGGAACCGATGGCCGCGGGCTGCCTCCATCATCCGCTTGAAATCCGGCCGGTTCAGGTTCCCGCCGGAAAAGCCCTCGTCTTCGAATACCAGCGCCCGGTCGGCATAATCCTCGCCAAAAGCGGTGCGGATATACCCGCGGCAAAGCTCCACCTGATTGCCGATACTCTCCCCCTTTCCGGTAAAACGGGATTTGCGGGAATAGATTGCAATGACCTCCTCGTTTTTCGCCATACCGCGCCCTCCTCTCGGCTGTTCTTATCGTATGACAGCGCAAAACCGGAGATTCCAACCGTTTTTTCTGTCCATTCCCAATCTGTCGACCCGCCGCTGCTGCATATCGGACATCCCCCACGCAATAGGATAAAACCAAAATGAGGTTTTACGGAGGTGGAAGATGAGAAAGCGCACGCCGGTCCATCTGATTGTCTGCCCTCCCGCGACCGATCAGGAAAGACGGGATCTCGCCCGGTCTGTCGCCGCGGCGCACGCGGATTTCGTCCTTGCCTCCATTGACGCACTGGATTGTCCCATTGCGCAAAAGCGGGAGCTGCTGCGTGCGGTGATCGACACCATCAAAGGAGAGTCCTCCCAAAGCGACGAGACGACAAAGGACCAAACGGCATCGGACTTTCCCCTTTTTTGAAGGATTTTCTCTTCTTCTTTTTTCAAAAAGCCGCTCTGCAAAAGGGGCAGAATCCACTGCGTCAAAGAGAGGCTCCGGGCGGGAGAGTCTGGCTCTTTTCCCACTTTGTTGCCGCGGCCTTCGAGTCCTGTTATAATGTGGTTACTCTTGTATCTTGCGCACTGTGCTGAAAGGGGAAAAGAGAGGATGCGCGTTTTCTGTTTTGGCGATTCCAACACCTATGGATTTGACCCACGCTCCTATCTTGGCGGCCGGTATGACGGGGAACACCGATGGGTGGATCTCCTCGCATCGCGCACCGGCTGGGAGGTCCTGAATGAGGGGGAGAACGGCCGCACCATCCCCCGCACTGCGCCCTCTCTGCCGCCGGGAATCGATCTTCTGATTCTCCTGCTCGGCACCAATGACCTGCTGCAGGGATCTACCCCACAGGAGACCGCGGCGCGGATGGAACGTCTCCTTTTACAGATCCCTTTGAACCGAAAGAAGATCCTGCTCATCGCACCGCCGCCCATGGCGCGGGGTGCATGGGTATCGGACGATTCCCTGATTGAAGACTCCCGCGCACTTGCCGAGGAATACCGCCTGCTGGCAAAGCGGCTGGGAATCCGCTTTGCCGATGCCGGCAGGTGGGAGGTTTCCCTCGCCTTTGACGGGGTGCATTTTACCCCTCAGGGGCACTGCGCCTTTGCCGCGGGCCTCCTTGCATTGCTTGAGAAATGAGTCTGCCGAACCCGCCGAATGTCCTTATGGATCCTGCGCGCTCCTTTCCCCTCCCAGACCGGGGCATTCCAAGATTTCAGTCCCCGCAAGCGCCGTTTCACCTCTTCTTTGCGCTTTTTGCAGCGAAAAAATGCCCGCCGGGCCTCCGGAAAACCAGAGCGCCCGGACGGGCATTTTTCATTTTCTGTTATTTGTTTTCATCCAGCGAGACAATCTCATACGCGCGGCTGCCCAGTCCATGCTGCGCTGCCGCCTCCACCGTGTGAATGCCATGGCGGCTGTTCATCCGCTCGATCAGCGCAGCCTTGCCGGAGTCGTCTGCGTGAATCACCGCATCGTAGCAGGCCTGATCGATCGCCACCGGATCGAGAGAGGCGAAGATGCCAAGATCCCCCATCTCCGGCTCGGCGGGATGGCTGTCGCAGTCGCAGTCCACGCTCAACCGGTTGGCCACATTGAGATAGACCATATTCTCTGCGCCCTTATAGGCGATCACCGCCTTGCAGGCGTCCGCCATCGATTCGAGAAAGGCGTCCTGCTCGGGTAGGTTGGTCCAGAGCCGGTCGGGATCGGTCAATTTGCCGGCAGTGTGGATATTCGTTTTGCCCCGGGTGGAAGCGATGCCGATGCTGATATTCTTCAGCGCGCCGCCAAAACCGCCCATCGCATGCCCCTTGAAGTGGGAGAGTACCAGCACCGAATCATAGTCGGCAAAATGCGCGCCCACAATATCCTCCCGCAGATGGAAACCGTTCTCCACCGGGAGTTCCATCTCGCCGAACTCGTCCATAATGTCGCAGGGCGCCATCTTTTTGAAGCCGTGCTCCTCGATCGCCTTCCAGTGCAGCCTGGGATCCTGCCGCTGGCCGCCGTATGCGGTGCAGCACTCGATGATCGTCCCATGCAGCCGGTTGACCAAACTGCCGATCAGCTCCGGATGCAGATAGTTGTGGCCGCCGGGTTCCCCGGTGGAGATCTTCACCCCAACTTTTCCCCTGAGGGTGACACCCAGCGCATCAAAAATGCGGTTGAGGCTCTCAGGGGTGATCTCCTTGGTAAAGTAAACTTTGGATGCCATAAAAACGCTCCTTTTTGCAAAAGCACCGATTTGCCGGAGGAGAAACCGCCCCGCTTTGGAAGCGTCTCGGTCAAGGCACTTCCTCGCCACGGCAGCGCCAAGAGGCCCCGGGGAAGCTCTGCCAAAGCGGCATTTTTCCTCTTTTCACCCTAATTATAACGCCGCTTGGGCCGTTGTCTAATACTCAATTTTAATCCTCGTCCATACTTTTTGCGAATGGATTTTGGGCAGCAAATCCGCAGTTTTTCTGTTTCCCGTCAGCAATTTCCGGTATAGACATACTGCAGCCGCTCTCTGGCCACCTCGGCCAGGCGGTAGACTGTCTGCACCGGGGTCGGCGGGCGGTCCTGCATCCGATGCCGCGGGAAAAAGCGGGAGACATGGAGCGGAATATCCGGGCGGATCGACGACAACCAGCCGGACAGCGCACGCATCTCTTCCTCGCTGTCATTTTCCCCCGGCACCACCAGAACCGTGATCTCGAGATGACACTGCGCAGCTGCCGTCTCGATGTTCCGCTTGACCACCGCAAGTTCTCCTCCCAGCTGCCGGTACCAGCGCTCGGTGAACCCTTTGAGGTCGATATTGGCCGCATCGATCAGCGGCAAAAGCGCACGCCAAGGCCCCTGCTCGGCTGTGCCGTTGGTCACCAGAACATTGCACAGCCCCGCCCGGTGCGCCAGCACAGCGCAGTCTCGGACATACTCATACCCCACCAGCGGCTCGTTGTAGGTATAGGCAATCCCGATATTGCCGCGGCTGCGCAGCCTCACCGCCTCCTCTACCAGCTGGTCGGGCGGGCAGTACTGGGACGGAATCTCCTCCCCCGCATCGGAAATTGCCGCGTTCTGGCAAAACGGACAATGCAGATTGCAGCCAAAACTCCCCACCGACAAAATCCGGCTGCCGGGATGAAACCGGCAAAGCGGCTTTTTCTCGATGGGATCCAGCGCCAGCGCGGTCAGCCTGCCATAGTTCAGCGGGACAATCTCCCCCTCGCGGTTAGATCTCGCCCGGCAGGCGCCGGTCTGCCCCTCGTCCAAAATGCAATGATGAAAACAGAGCTCACAGCGCACACTCATTGATGCCGCACCACCTTGAAACGCTGGACGGCATACGGCTCCCCTGCCCCGATGCCGCCCTTGCGGCGGGCGATCTTTAGCTGTTCTTCCACCGTGTCCACGCCATCGAGGACGGGCAGCAGCAGCCCCCGCCGCGCGCCGCAGCTGACGATCACCCCGTACTGCTTGGGATCCAGCTGGAGGGGCGAATCCACCGGCTCCGGCCGCCCCATCACATCGACGCTGTATTCGAGCGTATCCAGCTCATCGGCCTGCACCGGCGGAAAGCGCGGATCCCGGGTGCCGGCTGAGACGGCATTTTGAAGGATCTCCTGCGCCAGATTTTTCTCGGTCGGGAAAATGGTGCCGATGCACCCGCGCAGCCGTCCCTCCTTGTGCAGCGAGACAAATGCCCCGGCCGCCTGTTCTGTCAGTTCTGCGGGCAGGTTCTCCGGCAGGGTTTGCAGCGTCTGCCCTTGTCGGACATAGGTTTCCAGTGAAAGCCGTGCCAGCCGCACCCACGGGTCCTCCCCCGCACGGCGCGCCGCAATCCTGTCGCGCTGCGCTGCGGCGCAGGCATCGGCATAGCAGCGACCGGGATCCTCTCCCGTCACCTCAAACAGCGCTACCGCGTAGCCGACGCCAAAGGTGCCCTCATGGCTGAGCAGCTGCGGCTTTACCGCCAGCCCGTCCAGCGCGCCCGCCATCATCTGGAAGGAGCGCAGACCGCCCTCTGCCGCCCGCTCACAGAGGGCGGGGTCCATTGTGAGAAATTCGAGAAAATTCCCGGACGCCATCGTCTTGGTCACGGCATCGTCAAAGACGGGGCCCTCGGGCGCAAAGCCGTAGGGGCCGTCTTTTTTCAGCTTGTGGGAGAGGTCCCCGCTGGCAACAAATACGGCGCGCCGCCCCAGCGTATCCACCGCTTTGGCCACACATTGGCCGAGTCGGTAATGGTCCAGTGCAGAAAATCCCGAAAGCCCTATCCGCACGATGGGACAGCGCACCCCTGCCCGGCGCAGAAAATACAGCGGGATCAGCACCCCGTGATCGAGCGCGGGGTCCCGCTCGCCAAGCGTCCCTGCCTTCAGTCCCATCTGCGCGGCGCATCGGATGATCTCCTCCCGCAGAGGGGTGTCATATGTCGCCTCGATGTGCAGCTGCGGTGCGCCAAACGCAGCCATGGTGCCTGCGGCAGCGGCTCCCGGCGAAAGATGAAAATAGTCCCCGTACAAAATGGTATGCGGAGATGCCACAATCAGCACATCCGGGTTCCAGCGTGCCACCTGCCTTGCCGCAGCGCAGAAGGCGCGGCCGGTCGCCGCAATTTTTTGTTCCTGTCCGTTGCCCACTTCGGGCAGCAGAACCGGCGGATGCGGGGTCAAGACAGCGCCGATCATCGGCATAGCAGTCACTCTCCTTTCAGGATCCTACCTTTTCTGTTCTCAGTATAACACAGTGCGCAAAGCGCAAACAGCTCCTCGGCAAAATGGAGGCTGCCGGCGCCGTCCCCCCTCTCCTATGACTCCAAATTTTTTTGCAGCTTTGCATCCGCAATTTTCCCCTTTTCCGCCCGGTATCAGAGGGCTGCAATGGTGTTTTCTTTGCAAAGATGCTATACTGAGACTTGTTTTAAAGATCTGCAAAGCTTTTCTGAAAAAAGACTCTCGGGAGGAAAAAACAATGGCCGATCACATTGAAATACGGGGCGGGCGGGTACACAACCTCAAAAATATCGATCTGGATGTCCCTCTGGGAAAGTTGGTCGGAATCGCCGGGGTGTCCGGGTCCGGAAAATCCTCCCTCGCTCTGGGGATCTTGTACGCTGAGGGGTCCCGCCGGTATCTGGAGGCGCTCTCCGCCTATACCCGCCGCAGAATGTCGCAGGCCTCCGAGGCGAACGTCGACAGCATTGAGTATGTCCCCGCCGCCCTTGCGCTGCACCAGCGCCCCGCCGTCCCCGGTGTGCGCACCACCTTTGGCACCTCCACCGAACTGCTGAACCCGCTGCGTCTGATGTTTTCGAGGCTGGGCAGCCACCGGTGCCCAAACGGACATCTGGTCCCGCCCTCCTTCAATGTCGCCGCGGGTAAACCGCTGGTCTGCCCTGTCTGCGGTGCGGTCTTTGACGGGCCCAGCGCAGAGAGCTTTTCCTTTAATAGCACCGGCGCCTGCAAGCGGTGCGGCGGTACCGGGATTGTCCGCACCGTGGATGAGACCACCCTTGTGCCGGACGAGTCCCTCTCGATTGACGAGGGCGCCGTCGCGCCGTGGAACACCCTCATGTGGTCCCTGATGACCGATGTCTGCCGGGCGATGGGGGTGCGCACAGACGTCCCCTTCCGCGATCTGACGGCACAGGAGCGGGAGATCGTCTTCCACGGGCCCGCTGTCAAGAAGCACATTTTCTACACCCCAAAAAACGGCGCGGCGGGCAGTGAGCTGGATTTCACATATTACAGCGCCGTCCACACCGTTGAAAACGCCCTGTCCAAGGTAAAGGACGACAAGGGGATGAAACGAGTCGAGCGGTTTCTCAAGCAGACGCCCTGCAGCGACTGCGGCGGCAGTCGTCTGAACGAGCAGGCCCGCTCCACCCTGCTTTGCGGAAAGAACTTGGCACAGGTCACCCAGATGACCTTGGAGGAACTGGTTCCTTGGGTGCGCGCCGTCCCCGCGGCAATGCCTGTCCCGATGCAGGAGATGGCAAAGAGCATCTGCAATCAATTTTTGCACACGGCAAAACGACTGATGGATCTAGGGCTGGGATACCTGTCGCTGGACCGGGCGGGCGCGACCCTCTCCACCGGTGAGCGGCAGCGGGTACAGCTTGCCCGGGCGGTGCGCAACCGGACGACCGGCGTGCTGTATGTACTGGACGAGCCATCCATCGGGCTGCATCCCTCCAACGTGGACGGCCTTCTGGGGGTTGTGGACGACCTGATCAGCCATGGCAACTCGGTGGTGCTGGTGGATCACGACGTCCGGGTTCTCAAGGCGGCGGACTGGATTATCGAGATGGGCCCCGGCGCCGGGGAGTATGGCGGACAGGTTTTGTCACAGGGAACAGTGGAACAGGTCGGACAGTCACCCAATTCTCTGATTGCCGGCTTTTTGACAGATCGCGAGCAGATCCTCACCCGCGAGCGGGCATCCGTGGACCGGATGTTTGAGAGCGGCCATATCCGTCTATCTACTCTTCCGCTGCACACCGTCCACGCGCTCGATCTGGATCTGCCCAAGGGGCGGCTGATCGCCGTCACCGGCGTGTCCGGATCCGGGAAAACGACTCTGGTCCTCGAGAGCCTGATCCCGGCAGTCAAAGCAATGGCTGCGCATCTGCCCCTCCCCGGCCATGTCAAGTCGGTGGAGGCACCCGGCATTGAGCGGATCGACCTCATCGACGCCACACCGATCGGAATCAACGTCCGCTCGACCGTCGCGACCTACAGCGGTGTGCTGGATGATCTGCGGCGTCTCTACGCCGGTACCCCGGACGCAAAAAAACAGGGATACCGTGCGGGGGATTTCTCCTATAACACCGGTTCCCTGCGCTGTCCGGGCTGTGACGGCACCGGGCAGATTACAATGGATGTGCAGTTTCTGCCCGATGTGGAGATCGTCTGCCCTGATTGCCGCGGCCGCCGCTACGGCCCCAAAGCGGATCAAATTCTCTACCGACCCGCCAAGGCCGGCGCAGAAGAGGTCGGCATCTCGCTGCCGGAGCTGATGGGACTGACAGTAAAACAGGCGCTGAAACGGCTGCACGGCGTGAAGAAGATCGCCGAAAAGCTTCAGGTCCTGAATGATCTCGGACTCGGTTACCTCACGCTGGGAGAAGCGACACCGGCACTCTCGGGCGGAGAGGCACAGCGGCTCAAGCTCGCTGCCGAGATGGGAAAAGCGCAGGACAACGCGATCTTTGTCTTTGATGAGCCGACCATCGGTCTGCACCCGCTGGATGTCCGGGTACTGCTTCGTGTCTTTGAGCGCTTGATCCGCGCCGGCGCGACGGTCATTGTCATCGAGCATGATCTTGATATGATCGCAAACGCGGACTATGTCGTCGATCTGGGGCCGGGCGGCGGCAGACTGGGCGGTAAGATTGTCGCCGCGGGCACACCTTCGCAGATCGCCGAAAACCCAAACAGCCTGACGGGGCAGTATCTGAAAAGGCAGCTTGCCATCAGCAAAAGTGCTACGTCTGATGCAGGAAGAGATTGATTTTATAACCTATTATCGGAAAACCTCGTCGCAGATCGGAGAATCGATCCGGCTTACAAAAAATTTAAACAGCAAAAAGGCGACTTGTGGATGGTCGCCTTTTTGTATATTCATGCTGTCACCTTTCATCATGGCTGCTTTTAGGTTCTCCTTCGCACGTTAAAAAGGCATCATTCAGGAATCAGTCTTTACCCGAACAGTGATAATCTATCTTTTTCAATACAGCTAATCATTACCGGATAAGTTCAATACTCCTCACCTAATTTGATATGTTCACACTCCTAAGTTTGAGGTTACCGGGGATATGTTCGCATTATTGGCATTGATCCAGATCTTCGCCGGAGTTTCACTTTTTATATGCATTGCAAAGCAGGACCAAGATTAAAATGCTCTGTATCGATACATGATAAATGCCTCTTCATTTTTTATGTTTGCTCTTTTAGATTTATAATCATTATTTTTCTCCATAAATTATTTTTGCAAATCGGTAAACCAACTCAATAGCGATACATCCCCGCTGGCGCGGGGAAAAGTTGCAAGTTGGAGAGAAGCGCGAGAAGCGGCAGGGATCACCCCCGCTGGCGCGGGGAAAAGACACCCAGACCATCCAGATGATTTCGACTGCGAGGATCACCCCCGCTGGCGCGGGGAAAAGCGTTTTGCGCGCTGCTTGTACCGTTTGAATTTGGGATCACCCCCGCTGGCGCGGGGAAAAGGCAGTTCGCCAAATTGCCCTGTGGCAGAACCGGGGATCACCCCCGCTGGCGCGGGGAAAAGCGATATGTTGGGGGCGCTCAAAAAGATTAAAGAGGATCACCCCCGCTGGCGCGGGGAAAAGTCAACCCCATCAATTCATCCTTAAAAAATAGGAGGATCACCCCCGCTGGCGCGGGGAAAAGTCGGATACGACCGGTACACCGCGCAGTATCTTGGACCCCCCCCGCTGGCGCGGGGAAAAGATTTCAAACTCAACATTGTGGACGGTACCGACAGGATCACCCCCGCTGGCGCGGGGAAAAGGGCGGACGAAGACTTTTTTATCACCGGCTTTTAGGATCACCCCCGCTGGCGCGGGGAAAAGTATCCTGTTCCCGGATTTTGATCAGTTGCCGGAGGATCACCCCCGCTGGCGCGGGGAAAAGCCCCTTATGCTCGGTATCTGTACTATGGGGAGAGGATCACCCCCGCTGGCGCGGGGAAAAGTCCGCACGGGAGGCGGGGGCCGCAGGGGTAGGAGGATCACCCCCGCTGGCGCGGGGAAAAGTCGAGCCCTTGCCAAACCTCTACGGTGATCTTGGGATCACCCCCGCTGGCGCGGGGAAAAGAGACCTCGATCGCAAGTGCATTTTCCGGGCGCAGGATCACCCCCGCTGGCGCGGGGAAAAGCAAACTGGATCACAAATGGCAAAGGGTATGTTGGGATCACCCCCGCTGGCGCGGGGAAAAGGTGATAGTTTCCTCACGCTGAACCGGCGTAGAGGGATCACCCCCGCTGGCGCGGGGAAAAGGCGCATTGTGTTTCTCCTTGACCTCCTTATCCGGGATCACCCCCGCTGGCGCGGGGAAAAGCCTGCGCCAGCTGTCCATCAATAGGTTGAGCTCGGATCACCCCCGCTGGCGCGGGGAAAAGTTGCTTATCAGAAAACACAATTTTTTGTCCTTAGGATCACCCCCGCTGGCGCGGGGAAAAGCTTTGCAGCAGTCCACCAATCAGGACGCAGACAGGATCACCCCCGCTGGCGCGGGGAAAAGCTGCCGCGGAAGGAAAGACCATCAGTGCGGTGAGGATCACCCCCGCTGGCGCGGGGAAAAGACGCTGGGCAGCCTGTTCGACGGCATCGGCGGGGGATCACCCCCGCTGGCGCGGGGAAAAGAGGCCGTTCGGGTGGAGGATCATGCTTTGTTTGGTTAATGATCCGGCGGCCACCGGGATCTACACTCTTGCCCTACACGACGGGCTTCCGATCTGGATCACCCCCGCTGGCGCGGGGAAAAGCGAGAAGAACGGG
>CALXIJ010000120.1 GCA_944388335.1 uncultured Pygmaiobacter sp. | reverse complement strand
TTGGTTGGGCTGGCTGGATTCGAACCAGCGGATGCAGGAGTCAAAGTCCTGTGCCTTACCGCTTGGCGACAGCCCAATCTAAAGAAAAAAGCGAACTCGCAAAAGGAATTCGCTTTTTTCATCAATGGGGTGGGAGATGGGACTCGAACCCACGACACCCAGATCCACAATCTGGTGCTCTAACCAACTGAACTACACCCACCATATATGGTGCGCCCGAAGGGACTCGAACCCCTGGCCCACTGCTTAGAAGGCAGTTGCTCTATCCACCTGAGCTACGGGCGCTTATCCTGTTTGATACCCTTCTGAGCTGCGTATTATATATTACTATATCGGGATGCAAAAAGTCAATACTTTTTTGAAAAAAACAAAAAAGCTTTTAAAAAACTCTTTGCGGGGCCGCTCGATTGGAAAACACCGTGGTTTCTGGTATACTGTGACTAAGATATGGTTCAAACCATAGGGCAAAGGAGAGGATGAAGTTGGACACATTTACCCTGTGCTATCTCATCGTGATCAATCTGGTGACCTTTTTGCTCTGCGGCTGTGACAAGCGCGCGGCGGTGCGGCGCGAATGGAGAATCCCGGAGCGCCTGCTTCTCTTTTTGACTATTGCAGGGGGCCCCGCCGGCATGATGGCGGGGATGCTGTTTTTTCACCATAAGACAAGAGACCCCAAGTTTCGTCTCACCGTGCCGGTGGTGCTGGTCGCTGAGACCCTCTTTTTGCTCGGGTTCTATTTGACGCTGCCATTGCGCGGCTGATGACCTTTGGAGGAGAGCCATGGAGAAGAAAAAGGTGACCATTGAGGATGTCGCGCGCAGCCTTGGCATTGCCAAGAGCACGGTGAGCAAAGCCCTTTCCGATGCGACCGACATCAGCCCCGAAATGCGGGAAAAGGTGCTGCGCTGCGCCTCGGCGCTCGGCTATCAGGTCCGCAGACGCCAGCCCGCGCAGAATGGCTGCGCTGCGGTTTTTGTGGCGGGAATCGAGTACGAGAGCGTGGACCTCTTTGGCCATGAGGTGCTTTTGGGGTTTCAATCGGAGGCGTCCAGCGCCCGGATCGGGATGCAGGTGGTACCGGTTGCCGAGGAGGAGAATTTTGACGAGCGGTATTGTGAGCTCAGCGGCCAGTCCGGTTTTTTGGGCAGCTTTTTTCTGGGATTTCGGCCCGCCCGCTCCTTTGCGAAGACCTTTGAGCGGATCGGCCGCCCGGCGGTGCTGTTGGATAAGGACTATGATTCGGTGCTGACCGCCCATATTGGGACGGACAATACAATAGGAATGTCCGAAGCGGTGGCGCATCTTGCCGCGCTGGGACACCATCGGATCGGATTCCTCGGCGGGGAGCGGGAACTGAGCATCACGATGGAGCGCAAGGAGGCATTCGACGCAGCGCTGCGGCAGTACGGGATGGATCTGGATGCGCCGGTTGCCTTTGCCGGGTTTCACCGGGACTATGATCCCGCATTGGTCCTGCAGCTGGTGGATGAGGGCGCTACTGCGCTGATCTGCTGCAGTGATCTGATCGCGCTTGCCGCAATGAAAAAACTGTCTGCCGCAGGGATTTCGGTCCCGCAGCAGGTGAGTGTGATCGGATATGACGGGATTCCGCTGGCGGGGTATGCGACACCGGGGCTGACCACCATTGCGCAGAACAGTTTGCAGATGGGCAAGATTGCGCTGCGGATGCTGCGGGATCTCTCGGATGGCGTGCAGATCTCCCGGGTGCTGCTGCGGCCCAAATTGATCGTGCGGGAGTCCACCGCGGCGGTTTCCACAGCCGGAGAGATGGAGTGAAACAACATCGAAATTTGGGACAGGCCGCTTTCAGCGGTCTGTCCGAAACAGGAAAGGAGTCAGGGACGATATGCAGAAGATCGACAGAGAAGAATTAATCCGGCTGGCGTTTGAGGCGCGGGAGAAAGCGTATACCCCGTACTCTCACTTTAAGGTGGGGGCTGCGCTCCTTGCAAAAAGCGGAAAGATCTATACCGGCTGCAACATCGAGAATGCGGGCTATACTCCGACCAACTGTGCCGAGCGCACCGCTCTTTTCAAGGCGGTCAGCGAGGGGGAGAGACAGTTCGATGCGATTGCGATTGTGGGGAGCATGGAGGGAAAAACCAATGAGATCGTGACCGGCCCCTGCGGGGTGTGCCGACAGGCGCTGTATGAGTTCGGCGGAGATGATCTGCTGGTAATCATGGCCAAGAGCAAAGAGGATTACATCGAGCGCACCCTTGGAGAGCTTCTGCCGTTTGGCTTTGGACCGGCAAATTTGGCGGAATAAAGCGGAATAAAAAAGAAAAATCAATTTTTTACACAGCTTTGACACCGGCGGGGGATATGCTGTCAGCTGCAGTGGATCCGGTATGGAGGGGGAGATTGAGCGCTCTCCTGCGGATGGGCCATCATTTGCCACGGTTTTCAGAACGTGCTATACTTGTTCCGCTGAAAAAAAGAGCAATCAACTTGACAGGAAGGTGTAATATGGGCTATCGCGCGGTCTTTTTTGATCTTGACGGAACGATCACGGATTCCGCTCCGGGCATCCTCGCTTCGATGCAGCAGGCGCTCGAAAAATATGCCATTTATCCCGACGCGGCACAGCTGCAAAAATATGTCGGCCCGCCGCTGCGCCAGATGTTCGCCGATTATCTGCCGCCGGAACAGGTGGAAGAGGGAGTTCGGCTGTATCGCGAGATTTACCGGGGAGGCCGGCTCTTTGACGCCCGGATCTATGACGGGATCCCGCAGCTGCTGAAATGTCTGTCTCAGAACGGGCTCTTCGTTGCGCTTGCGACGGCAAAGCCGAAAAAGACCGCGGAGATCTTTCTCGCACATTTTGGACTCGCAAAACAGTTTGACTGGATCGGCGGCACCGAGGAGGAATGCGGCATTGCGGATAAAACCGCAGTGATCCGAAAAACTATATCCCAAAGCGGTTTTGCACCCGCGGACTGCCTGATGGTAGGAGATCGACAGGATGACCTGCTGGGGGCCGCGGCCGCCGGCATCGACGCGGTCGGGGTGCTGTATGGATACGGCAGCGAAGAGGAGCTGCGCAGCTGCCCGCATCTGGCATTGCTGGATTCTCCCGATGCGGTCGGACGGTTTGTTCTAAATCAGGCTCGGTAATCCGCGGCTGCGGTGAGAGCAGAAAAGTGGTGTTCTTAAAAGTTGTCTCATGGAAAGCATTCGGCCCCCGGCCCTCTCGCCCGCCTGTGCAGGTGGTTTTCCGGGCTGGCGGCAATGGTGAAAAATTACGGCAAACTGACCGCCTCTCAGCGGCGCAGAACGGTGCTGCTCTGCATTCTGCTGGCGCTGGTTGTGCTCATTCCGATCGGCCTTTTTGTCGGGATTTCGGTTGGCAGAGAGGAGATGGCCCAAAACAGCTCTTCAGGGCAGGAACTGTCTGAGGAGTACGAGTGGGAGGAGGAGGTCCTCTCGGATGCCGTCCTCCGGGAGACGGAGGACGCCGGGGAAGAGTACCTTGAAGAAACCCTTTTCCTCGGGGACTCCAACACGGTGCGGCTGGAGGGATTTGGCGAGATCGAGATGAACAGCATGGCGGCTGTTGTGGGAATGGGGGTGCAAAGCGTCCCGACCAGCAGTTGCATCTGGTTTGCCGAATATGCGCAGCCGGTGACGATGGCCCGTGCAGCAGCGCTGCTGCAGCCCAGACGGATGATCATGATGTTCGGCACCAACAACACCGACATGACTACCGAGGAATTTATCGCGGCCTATGAAGAGGCGATCGATGCACTTCAGGAGGGATATTCCTACGCGGACCTCATCCTCGCAGCGGTGCCCCCGGTGGGGAAAAATCACCCGGATGCAAAAAAGACGCAGCAGACGATTGACGAGTTCAATGAGGCACTGATTGCGCTGGCGGAAGAGCGCGACCTTCCGTTTTTAAATACCCAAGAGGCCCTCAAGGGGTCAAATGGATATATGCGCAGCGAGTATGTGGAGGCGGACGGGCTCCATCTCACGGCGGCGGGTGCAAAGGCGCTGGTGCAGTATGTGCGCACCCACAGCTATATCACGGAGGATACAAGACCTACAGTCGGCAAGCAGCCGACCAGAATCGACCCGCCCTATGTCCCGGAGGAGACGGAGGATCCCTCGGCAACCGCAACACCGACTCCAACGCCCACTCCCACCCCCACGCCGACGCCGACCCCGACTCCGACCCCGACTCCCACACCGACGTCGACCCCGGCTGTAACGCCGACCCCGGATGAGGGCGCCGCTTCGTCTTCGAGCAGTCCGACAGAGAGCACTGCTGCTCCTACGCAGGGAGAGGGTACTGTGACGCCGGGAGAGAATAATCTGGCGGCGGATAATTTGGGATCTTCATCGGCTGGACAGCAATGAATGGAGAAATGGAACGCGGATAATTAGGAGGAGACGAATGAACTGTACTGTTTTGGGATGCGGCCGCTGGGGATCCTTCCTCGCGTGTTTTCACAGCAGAAAACACCATGTTGTGCTGTGGGGCCGCAAGGGATCGCGCAGCTTTGAAATTCTGCGTGAGACCCGAAAAAATGATTATCTGACCCTGCCGGATGCGGTGGAGCTGGAGGAGGATCTGGGCAAAGCGCTGGCTGCGAGCGATGTGATTATCATCTCGATCTCCGCACAGCAGCTGCGCAGTTTTGCACAGCGGATCAATGGCTACCCCGTAGAGGGCAAGACCTTTATCCTCTGCATGAAGGGATTGGAGGAGGAGACCGGTGAGCGACTCAGCCAGATCATGCGGGAGAGCATCTCCCAGAAAATCGGCCTTGCGGTCTGGGTGGGGCCGGGACATGTGCAGGACTTCCTCGCGGGGATCCCCAACTGCATGGTAGTGGATTCCGAGGACCGCGCGCTGACCGAGTGGATTGTCGACCAGTTCCAGAGCGAACTGCTGCGGCTGTACATCGGCACCGACCTCATCGGCACCGAGATCGGCGCCGCCGCTAAAAATGTCATGGGCATTGCGGCGGGGATGCTGGATGGAAAGGGGCTTTCCAGCCTGAAAGGCGCGCTGATGGCCCGCGGTGCGCGGGAGATCTCTCGATTGATCCGGGCAATGGGGGGAAACGAGCTTTCCGCTTACGGACTTTGCCATCTGGGCGATTATGAGGCGACCCTTTTCAGCCCCCACAGCCACAATCGCCAATTCGGAGAGTCGGTGGTAAAAGGGGAGAAATACACCCTCCTCGCAGAGGGAGTGCCGACGGCCAAGGCATTGGTTCAGCTGGGAAGCAAGTACGGGGTAGAGCTGCCGATCTGCGAGACGGTTTATGCGATCCTCTATGAAAATGCTGAGGCGGATCTCGCGTTTAAGAAGCTCTTTTTCCGCAGCACCAAAGAGGAATTTTATGTTTGAGCATTCCTCCCAAAAGGTGCTGCTCCTCACGGGAGAAAAATGACAATCTGCGGGAAAAAAGAAAAAACGATGCGTTTTTCGTAAGGATATGTTATACTTATTCTATATTGCTCGAAAAGTTTAAAATTAAGTCAATGAAACGGAGCGAATGCCATGTCAGAGACTGTTATCATCGTCGATTTCGGTGGGCAGTATAATCAGCTGATCGCTCGTCGGGTGCGGGAGAACAACGTTTACAGCGAAGTGGTTCCCTATCACAAGGCACTGGCGGAGATCATTGAAAAACAGCCCAAAGGCATCATCTTTACCGGTGGTCCGGCCAGCGTCTATGAAGAGGGCGCCCCGACCATTGACCCGCAGGTTTTCCGTCTGGGGATTCCCGTGCTTGGGATCTGCTATGGCGCCCAGCTGATGGCCTATCTGCTCGGCGGCAAGGTTGTTCCCCCGGTTGCCCGTGAGTACGGCCGTGTGCCGATCACAACGAACGGCGGCCTGATGGGCAGCATTGTCAAGCAGGGCAATAGCTGGATGAGCCATGGGGATCAGATCGAGACGATCCCGGAGGGATTTGCTGTGACGGCGACCAGCGCAAGCTGCCCCGTCGCGGCGATGGAGAATGCATCGCAGCGGCTGTATGCGGTGCAGTTCCATCCCGAGGTTCAGCACACCGAGTTCGGTCGTGAGCTGCTGCACGCATTTTTGTACGATGTCTGCGGCTGCACCGGCGATTGGACCAGTGCCGGTTTTGTCGAGGATACCATCGCCAAGGTACGCGCCGAGGTCGGTGAGGAGCGCCGGGTTCTCTGCGCGCTGTCCGGCGGTGTCGATTCGACCGTTGCGGCAGTTCTGGTACATAAGGCGATCGGCGACCGCCTGACCTGCATCTTTGTGGATCACGGCCTGCTGCGCAAGGACGAGGGCGATCAGGTCATGAATACCCTCACCAAAGAGTTTGACATGAACATTATCCGGGTCAACGCCAAGGACCTCTTCCTCGGCAAGCTGGCGGGTGTCACCGAGACAGAGAAAAAGCGCAAGATCATCGGTGCCGAGTTTATCCGGGTTTTTGATGCGGAGACGGCAAAGCTGGGCAAGATGGATTACCTGCTGCAGGGCACGATCTATCCGGATGTCATCGAGAGCGGTGCCGGCGATGCGGCGGTCATCAAGAGCCACCACAATGTCGGCGGTCTGCCCAAGGATGTGCAGTTCAAGCTGCTCGAGCCGCTGCGGCTGCTCTTCAAGGATGAGGTGCGTCAGGTCGGGCGGGAGCTGGGCCTGCCGGAGCATATCGTCAACCGTCAGCCGTTCCCCGGCCCGGGCCTTGCGATCCGTTGCCTCGGTGAGGTCACGGAGGACAAGCTCTTTATCATCCGGGAGTCGGATGCAATCCTCAGAGAAGAGATTGCCCGTGCCGGGCTGGATCGCGAGATCTGGCAGTACTTCACCGTTTTGCCGAACATCCGCAGCGTGGGTGTTATGGGCGACGGGCGTACCTACAACCACACCGTTGCGATCCGTGCCGTCACCAGCGTAGACGGTATGACCAGCGATTGGGCGCGGATTCCCTATGAGGTGCTGGCGAAGATCAGCAGCCGTATTGTGAATGAGGTTGCCGGCGTTAACCGCGTGGTATACGATGTCACCACCAAACCGCCAGCAACGATTGAATGGGAATAAGCAAAAAGTGGATATAAGGGCCCGCAAACCCTTGAAAACACTGACTTTTTGATTTTCAAATTCCCTATTTGATAGCAGATTGACAGTATCTGTAAACATCGGATTTATTGTTTTTCTTGTATAAAAAAGGTCTAACTGATTGGTGAAAATCAGTTAGACCTTTTTTTGTATAACGAAAACCACTCGCTAGGCGAGTGGTTCAAAAGAGCTTAAGCGGTGAAAAAGACAAAAAACTCCTAAGTATTCCGCCCAAGATAAGCGTATCGGGATTCATGGGGTATCTAAAAGG
>CALXIJ010000119.1 GCA_944388335.1 uncultured Pygmaiobacter sp. | reverse complement strand
CGGGCCGGGATGTATCCCTTTGGCATAGGATCACCCCCGCTGGCGCGGGGAAAAGCTCAGCTTCGGCAGGCTTTTGCTGTCCAGAGACGGATCACCCCCGCTGGCGCGGGGAAAAGCTTTTGTGCATCTTTCATAAGACACCCACAAGAGGATCACCCCCGCTGGCGCGGGGAAAAGGTACGGGCACAGGTTTACCCATAACCCGAGACGGGATCACCCCCGCTGGCGCGGGGAAAAGCTTCGGACGTCGCAACCTTAATCAGCTCTGTCAGGATCACCCCCGCTGGCGCGGGGAAAAGCATATTTCGGAGATGCAGATATCGGGTTTATGGGGATCACCCCCGCTGGCGCGGGGAAAAGCTCTTGTGTACTTCATTTTTTATCCTCCTCAGAGGATCACCCCCGCTGGCGCGGGGAAAAGCGGTGATGCCGATGAATAACCACGATCGGATGAGGATCACCCCCGCTGGCGCGGGGAAAAGAGCGTCAACAATCTCTGCCGGATCTCCGTGGCAGGATCACCCCCGCTGGCGCGGGGAAAAGTGGATGCACCCTATGAGGTGGTTGCAACCGCCAGGATCACCCCCGCTGGCGCGGGGAAAAGCAAAATAGGGAGTTTTTGCTTGCTCAGCAGCAGGGATCACCCCGCTGGCGCGGGGAAAAGACTAAAAAAATCCCATGACAAGGCCATTCTTTGCTTTTGCATCATCAAATTTCATTTAGTTTGCAATACAACTGAAGCATCAGTTCACAGTCATCCAGAGCTCGATGCTTCTCATTGGGCGACAGAGAAAAATAATCAGCAAGCGTAGATAGTTTATAATTCTCTACGCCATAGACTTTTCTGCGGGCAAGTTCCAACAGATCTTTACAGCGATTGATTGGACTTGTTTTTCCATACTTCTCACAGGCAGCACGAAGCATTCCCATATCAAAGGAGATATTATATCCGATTAATTTATCTCGCCCAATAAACTTCAGGAATTGTTCTACTGCCTGCTCCGGAGGCATTCCCTGCTGACTTAGCATCCGGTCGGTAATCCCGGTCAAGCTCACAATCGTGCCCGGCAATTTCCCGTCAAACTGCACCAGAGTTGAAAGGCGTTCTTGTTCTTCTCCAGTAACCCGAATTGCTGCAAATTCTATGATACTATCCTTTGCCGAATCTAATCCCGTTGTCTCCAGATCTATAATGACAAAAGTGTCCTGCCCCTTTCTCTGCTGCGATGAACGAGCTCTCTGTGCCATCTGCCTTTTTGCCGCCAGACTAAACCCCGGTTTCAAATTTTCCGCCGGCTGCACCGTTTGCGGGAGCGGCCTGCGCATCAGTTTTATTCCATCAAAATCCACCGGTACCCAGTTGGTATTGTGTACCCTAAAGTCCATCCTCTGTTCGCCATTGGTTGTAAATACCATCGTGGCACGCCCATTTTTCAAATTTTTGCACACGCGATCCCAGATTGCTTCTCGCACCCTGCCGCTGACCTGCCCGACATAAACACCTGCGTTGATCTCACAAAGCCACTTTGACAGGTCCCCACGCAGACGAGGCGGGCAGTCCGTCATGGTGATGACGACGATATTTCATCCTCCTCCTTTTCATCATAGTAGTTGATCCCATTTGCCACCGTTCCCACCTGATTGTCCCAAAGATAGACCGTTTCCAACTGTTCCGGCGGTTCCTCTTCCGACGCAAACAGCCATCGAATGTCATGAACCATCCGCTCCAAAATGTGATGCTCTACCATCGCATCTCGTACCCGACGGCGCACAACCACCGGCAGATCCTCTGGCAGCTGCGCTGCCACTTGAAACGCAATTGGGATGGTGATCTCCGCCTTGTATAGGTCTGCAATATCATAGACAAAAGAACGCTCATGTCCGACATGTACAAATCCCAACCCCGGAGCACATCCCAACGCTACAATCACCGCATTCGCGAGCCCATAGAGACATGCATGCGCTGCGGACAGCGCCTGATTGACCGCATCCCCCGCGGCAAAATCATCCGGCCTGTACATTCTCCCATTCCAGACAACTCCGGTCTCCTTTGCCGCTTTCCGATAGACATTGCGTACTCTGCTTCCCTCTCTGCCTCGCAGCTGCTGCATTGTCAGACGGGAAACATCCTCCTGCGGGAAACGCAGCTGGTACATCTTTCGCACCACCGTTAGGTGCTTGCGGGTATTGCTGACAAGCTGTGCCTGCTTAATCAAAAGATTGGACCGGGTGGTCAGCGGGCGCCCATGCGCATAATACCGCACGCCATGTTCCCCTACCCAGACAATACCTACCCCTGTATCTCCCATCAGTTCCATCGCCCGATGGGTTACACGGGTACCCGGACCGAGCAGCAAAACTGAAATTGCCGCCGCCGGAATATGAACAACGCCCTGCTCATCCGTAACAGTAATTGCTCCATCCTGCCGACCGAGGGTACAGTGTTCCAGATAGAGAAAGGTCATCCGATCCTTGATCTGAGGGAGTGCCTGCAGATCGGGGCGGATCATGCCGGGTTGCTGTGGCACAAAATCACCTCCGCGCCATCACAGTCATCAGGCCAAGGCCGTAAGCTTTGCCACGGCCCATTCCCTCGGTGAGAAGCTGACAAAAGAGTTCCGCATCGGTTACCCGAAGGATCCCCTCATAAGTTACTGAGAGCAGAGACACCGAACGTCCGCACTCATTTCCCTTTGAAAATTTCAGCCACCGGCTCTCTGTCACCGCAAACTCCCCTGCTGTAATGCAAAAGCCATGCTTTTCCGCTCGTTCCAGCAGCCACTGTTCCTGATACCCAACCGTGCAGTGGGCGAGCACTTTTCCGCGAGAATTTCCCTCTCCCGGCCTTGCACAGCTCTTGGTCGGGTTGGCCGTGAGCCGGAACTGCCACTCGCTTCCCTCACTGATTCGCTCGAGCAAGGGGATATAGTCCTTTGTCTGCGCCTCTCCTTCACCCTGTTGTGGCCCAAACTGCATGCTGATTCCTGATAAATCTGGCCGCATAGCGCTGAGGAGCAGCAGATACAGCTTCCCGTTCACCCGGTCCAATCTCCAAAGCCGGCGGCTGCGCTCCCCGGGAAACGCGCTTTCCACCGCTCCATGAAACCGCTGCGGCGCATACAGCGCCCGCATGGTACTGCGCCGGCTTTCATCCAATTCCACTCGGGATAAATACATATCAATCACCTCAATTCCGCAAACGGGTCGTGGGATGTTTCTCCCAGTGGAAAGTCGTTTGTCTCCTTTTTCACTACTGTCTCCCGAACCGGACGGTATCCAAATTGGCGATGCATCGGGCTGAAAGAAACAGGAAGATCCCGCCGCGGTACCGCGCCATCTGA
This sequence comes from uncultured Pygmaiobacter sp., assembly GCA_944388335.1. GTDB lineage: Bacteria > Bacillota > Clostridia > Oscillospirales > Ruminococcaceae > Pygmaiobacter. The sequence continues at coordinate 22,566 of CALXIJ010000119.1, read as the reverse complement.
CCCCGGCTGTGCATCTGACACCACTCTGCATTCCGAAATCTTTTTGTGTCTCCAGACCGACAGCTGCAACGGCTCCTGTTCCAGCGTTTTTAACAACTCTTCAAAGCGGATACCAAGGCAGAGCGGCAGGGTTGGCGGACAGGAGCGCCTGCCCAGAAACAGCGGATATGCGGGGCGATGCAAAGCATTCTCCAGCCGCTGCAATAATTGTGCATCCTCGCTCTCAAGCCCTACCACAAACACAGCATCGGACAGGTAGTACCTCTTGGTGACATAGGGAGCGGTTACTTTTTTCCCTTTTTGGCGCGCCTTTTTCACCTCTTCCGGCGTGGGATTGTTTGCAGTGTGATAATCCATCAGCAGGCGTCCCTCCTGATCTACCCGCACTGCAAAGCGAAGTGCATTCAGCTGCTGGATGGTCTGTACATCGTCCCGACGGACCCCCAGTGCCGCTGCCAACAAGCCGATGACCCCGCTTTTTGTCGGTTCGCGACTGGTCTTGCGCGTCTCAAACTTGGAATCGGCACCCCAGGATTGCAGCGGTGCAGCAAGGCGCAACAATAATGTGGCCATCACTCCACCCCGTTTCCATCCAGTTTCTGCCGCACTGTTTCTTCCAGCGAAGAGAGCATGGTTTTTAGATTCATCGGCTGGGCAAGGGACTCCATTCCCTCACCGACACAAAAAGCGCAAACCGGCGCGTCAGCGTACGTCTTGTACAGCTGATCGGCATACTCCGCCAACCGTCGTTTTGACGGCTCCACAAATCCCTCTCCCGAGGCCGGAATCGCACGTTCAAACGCGCCGCAGAGATTGACCGGCTGATCCTCGCGGACAGCAAGATAGACAGCATCCGGAAGGGTACGGTTTGCAAAGGTATTCTGCTTGCCGGTCGGCATCGAGCGGATGAAAGCCTCGGCAAAGGCGCGGACCACGGTGGGGATCTGGTCTTTGCCCAGATGCTCTGCCAGTTCCATTACGTTCACTGTTGCATAGCGATACAGAGTCGCTGAATTGTACTCCACCGTTCCCAGATGTCCTGCCCCGAGATTATCCTCCGGCGCGCGGTCATCCACTGCTGTAAAATAGTCGTATTCATTCTGCACTGCATGGGTTGAGATGCTGTGCGCCACCTGCGCAGCGGCGTCATAATTGAGTGAGGGATCATCCGCCACCATCCGTCCGAACAGCGCCATGTCTATGGAGGGATCGGCACGCAGTGCCGCTTTGTATGCTTTTTTATCGTCGTTTTTCTCTACAGCCAACGCTGCCAGTGCTTTGGCCTGTCCTTTGCTCATAAAGAAGAGCGCACCGGCGTCCTTGTCCTCACTTGTATTTTTTAACCCCGCATTGTCCAACGCTTTTGCTGCCAGTTTTACCGCGTCCAGTTCCGGCGACATTTTCTTGATCTCATCGGCGACCATCGCGACAATTTTTTTGGTGCGCTGCCCTATCTGATCGGGCGCAAGCAGCTCTTGGCGGAACATCAGCCGGACCGCGCGCTTCCACGCCTGAGAGGAAACTCTTGCACGGGTGGTCCCGCCATAGATCGCTGTTTTCGGGCTGCCGGTATCATCGCGGTTGACACAGCTGGGAGGAACGGTCTGCAGAATATGAAGGTCGATGTACAGTCTTTTGTTTTCCATCTCAATTCTCCTTTACTTTTTGGCTCGTCTCATCGGTCGTCTGTGTTCTCTTTTGGCTGGGCGCATAGTAATCCTGCCCCCACCGCAGCCGCACCCGCGCGGCTGCTGCCGGCAGCTGTAGCCAGTAAAGGTCCTCCGCCAGCTGCAGGTAGTCCAGAGGGATTTTTTCTGCGCGCAACAGTTGGATAATCCCGCGCAGATGCTGTGCCCGCTCGGTCATGCTGTTTGCAGTGGCCAACGCGTTGAACCGCCGCAAAATACTGCTCTCCTCCGGGCGCTCATCTCCTTTTACCAGACGGCGGACCGCCTGCCCCAAGCGGACCTGCGGCCGGTTCATATTTTCCGCCGGGAGTGCGCGGCCCTGCTGATGCATCGCATAGAGGGTCAGTGCCAGATAAATCGCCCATTCCGCGCAGGTGGGAATTCCGTCCCGGCTCTCCAGTTCCTCCGGAAGATCCTGCAAAAAGCTGCCCCACAGCTCCGGCATCTCCCCGGGAACACGCCCCACTCCGCGCCGGAGATTGGCCAGCTCCGCCCGCTGCGGATGTTCCGGCAAGCTCTCAAGCCAGTGCAATCGATGTGACAGATAGCTTCGAATCATCTGAACCGTCTGTTCTCCCATTATGCTCCTCCCTTTTTGTCATATATTTTTTGGATCTGGTACAAAAAGCTATTATAAGCCTTTGGTGCCGCATAGTAGATCGGGTCTTGAGAACTGCTTTTCCCCTTATCGCTCTGTGGTTTAACAGCTCTTCCGGCAAAGGCTGTCGGACCGGCCTGCTCCACCAGTTGGGTTCCCAGACGACGGGCAATTTTCATTGCGGTACCCTGCCATGCGGCAAGGCTCGCATCCGTCTCCTCCTCCTCCCATTCCGGATCAATGGAAGAAAGCCATTGCCGGAACGGTTGATCAATCTCAAAATAAAACTGTTCCTTTGCCGTCTGTGGGAGCTTTTTTGCATGTGATCCCGCCGCAACCGCAAGATCATTTACCAGATGTCCTATTGCATTTGCGAGCTGCTCGCAGCGGGATATTTCCAATGTGATCTTTTTTCTCCAGCTTCTGCCCATCTCATCCAAAAGGGAGAGATGAAAAGAAATCCCGTCACTGAAGGTATCCGTCACAAAAAAGTCCTTATCTCCGTATTCCACTGCGGCTACCCTGAAGTGGATCAAAATCCTTCGATCAAGGCAATGGTTAGCCGGGTTTTGAAGTACTGTAACCCATCGCACAATACCCGGTGTGTGAACCGGCGTATTCCCTGCAGACGTCTCGTCAAAAACGGTTGGGAACTCTCTCCAGAATTGTCGGGACATATCATGTCTTTTGGGCGTATAAGTAATTGGTTGATTTTTCTTTTCCTGATTCGAGCGCCATACTGTCATCTGCTCGCAGAATGCGTTTGTGCGGTCAAAAAAATCTCCTCCGAGAAGGGTGTACCCGGTCACCTTGTCATCATTTCTCTGCAAGAGTAACCTTCGCGATTGCAGAGTAAGAAGTTCAGACTGGTTGTCCGGAAGACTGATGCCGGTCCGCTCTTTGCTGTGGGGAATATCCAGTTCCCAGCACGGTCGCTCCTCTCCCCATATTCTGCTGCCGTCCTGCATAAGCGTCAGATTCAGCATCAACGTTTCAAACAGGTTGTGTCCGACAGCCTGAATCAGCCCCAACTTTCCCAGCCATCCTGCACCTGTAGATGGGAGTCCCTTTTGCCTTGGCTTCGCAGAGGTATCATCAAACCCATTGACATAGATCAACCATCTCGCAGCCTGTCCAAAGGTCATCTCTGTTTTTTCTTTTCCTGCGTAGGTTGGGAACAACCGGAGTTTATTTCCGCTTTCCGAAAGTTCCCCGTTTAACTTTGCGGCTGTATATTCTGTCCCGATCTCCGCCTGCGGGACCTGCCAGAACGGGCGATCCGGGTGAAACAGCCAAAAGCGATCGTGCCATTTTTTCAGGTAATCCAGAACAGGCTGCTCCGGGAAACGCCCCAACAGCCACAGACTTTTCCACTGTCGCACCGCATTGCCGAGGCTTTCGATTCGGATCGGCTGTCCCTCTGCATCTACCCTCTCGAACACAGCGTGCAGCACCGCCAGCAGCAGCCGCAACACTGCAACATCCTGCGTCGGAAGTTCACCGGCGAGATCCGTGTATTCCTGTGCCCGCAAAAGCGCCTGTGTCAATGAGACTTCCTTTACACTGCAATCCGGACACAGTACCCGAATCCAGGGCTCATTTAGCAGGTTAAACTCCATATCCTTCATCTTTCTCCTCCTTCTTCTTTTTGATAGATAAGTCCATTCTCCCTGTTATAGCATAGCACCGTACCCGCAAGATGTGCGGTCAGATTCTCGTCCAACAGTAGGACCAACTCTCCCCGCAGCATCGGGGACTGCTGCCATTGAGAGAGATAAGTGAGATTTTGCTCCTCAAGCTCCCGGATCACCTCGTCAATCTTCCATCTGCGGCTAAAATATCCCGGTAGCCGAAGCCGCTGGCGGGCAATCTGCAAGCTGTCCTCCTTACAGGGCGGCAGATCTGCAAAAATCTCTCTTCCCTTCTGCTGCCAAGGTAAAAAATGAATGCTGTTGTCCTGATGGCGCACCATGACCAATACGTCCAGCGAGGGATCTCCATCCCGCACAGCCGCTCTGGCAGCGGCATCCGAATGCACAAATTCATCATGCATCCAATCATCGAGCGAATGCCTTTCAAGGCTTTCTTTAGGGGACAGAATTGCATAATTTTGGGCACGTTCTTTCTTGTCCTTCTGTTGTGTCTCGTATTCCATCTGCAGGCGCAGACTCTCCTCTCCCTGAGGCAGAGGATCCTCTCTCTCCCACCCGTAAGTGTCCTGTACCAGCTGCGGAATATCCTTCGGCAGACAGAAAGAATCCGGCAGCAGGCTTCGGGTCCTCCACAGAAGCCATTGCCCATATACTGCAACACTTCCCGCATCAAAATCTCCTTGTGCGCTGTCGATCACAATGCATTGCGGCGCCTGCAATGGCTCAGGACGATCCCGCCGCGAGTGCCTGTGCAGCCGCCCGACCCGCTGCAGCAGCAGGTCCATCGGACAGAGTTCCGTTACCAGAAAATCAAAATCAATATCCAGCGACTGCTCCAACACCTGTGTGCCGACCACGATCAGATGATCGCGCTTTTCCCGTGTGGAATTTTTGCCCAGCCGTGCAAGTAGTTCTCCCTCTTTCTGTGTGCGGTCAACTGCCAGAAACTGCGCGTGGAACAGAAAAATGGTGCAATCCGGCAGGGCCGCGCGCAGCTTTTCCGCCAGCTGCTGCGCCTTCTTAACGGTGTTCACAATCACACCGGCACATCCGCCCTGTTCCATAACCTGTCTCAAAATTTGCGGGATCTGTTCTGATTCCATACGGATGCAGGAAACCCTCTTTTGATTTGCTCCTGCCGGGATGGTCTGTTGGTACACCCTACCCCTGTCCGACCAAGTCAGAAGGGGATATCCCCGGCTCTGCTGCCAGTCTCCCTCCTGTTTCGTGCCGAGATAAGCTTCTACCAATTCCGCCCGGCGTTTAGCCGGCAAGGTGGCCGACAGCAGGATGACCGGAACATGATAGCACCCCAGCCATGCCAGTGCACGGTCAAGATACTGGTCCATATAGGTATCATAAGCATGGCACTCATCCACAATGACCACCTTGCCGGCAAGGCCGAGATGACGCAGCAGTACATATTTTTGCCGCAGCGCCGCGAGCAGTAGTTGATCGACCGTACCAATCACAAAATCGGCAAGCAATGCCTGTTTGCTACCCTGAAACCAGCGATGGACCTGTACACCGGCCTCTCCCTGCGCATCCTCCTCTGTAATTGCAGTCCCGTCAAAGAGCTGACGGTAATCCTCGTTCAGCTCCGCTGCACCGTGCGCCAAACGGATCGAATGCACCGTCTCCTCAGACTGCGTTTGTGCCCAATCACGCAGACGATCAAAAATCCCATTCGCAGTCGCCTGCGTCGGCAACCCGAAGAAAATTCCTCCTGCGCAGACCCGTGCAGCAAGCATTTCCGCAGCCGTAAGCGCCGCTTCGGTCTTTCCCACTCCCATCTGTGCTTCCAGAATCAAAATGCCCGGCGCAGATGCGCCGTCCATCGTTCGGATCACCATCTGTTGCACCTCATTGGGCAAAAATCCAAACCGTTCCCCAAAGACCCGATCATCCCAATAGGGACATTCTGACTCCCATGGACCGGTGAGCAGGAGGGTATTCCAGCCGCGGTCCGCCCGGCTTGGATAAAGGTTTTCCTCGCCCAGTTCCTCTACGGAGATTAAGGGGAAATAATACTGGTTGCTCGCAATCCAATCTGCCATGGTCAGCAATCCTGTCAAAAGAAGCTGTGCCGGAATTGTCAATTCGGGAAGACTGCCGACGTCCAGAATTCCACTTTTTCCTAGAGCCTGACAAAAAATCGTCTTCCAGAGCTGCCGCCACTGTTTTTGTTCGCCCTTTGACCAATAATTTCCCGGATAGTTTTCTAATTGGTCACAGACATAATCCTCGTATCTCTCATCCTGCGGTTTCCCGTGATGCGCCCCGGCGATGGAAGCAATTCCCTCCGGGCATCCCAGTTCCAAAAGGATCGCCTCACTGGCACGGGCATGCGGGGAGGCCTTCGCAGCGCGAAATTCCGACGGCAACATCAGAGAAGTTGCCACTCGGTCATAAGCTTCCGGGATCTGCCGGAGAATATGGCTTTGAAACAATACAGTCGCTTTTCCAATATCATGGACAAATCCCAAAAAGCGAGCTATGCGCATCAAATCGTCCTCTGCCAGTCCTATCTGGGTGCGGACTGCTACGGGCAGCCAGTGCCGAATAAGGCGGCAAAAGACCTCTGCGGTATCCTGTGCATGCATCCATAGGGGCAGCCATAGCCCGCTGTTTTGAGGAGCAGTTTTCCCCGCCAGCATCTTGATCAGATCGCGTTCTTGTCCCAATATTTTTGTTCTCCTCCGATCGATAAATCATATGGATATCGCTTGTCCATTTTTATTTTTAATGTTTTTCGTTAAAAATTATTATATCAGATCACCTATTCTCTGGCCCGACTTTTTCTATATAAAATGAAGGTTCTCCCTATTTTCATCAGTTTACATAAATTAAAACTTCATAATTCGGCAGTTATTATCCTTGTATTTTTTCATTGATTGGGCATGAGAATAATGGCTGTCCACTTTATCTTCGTTATATATCGAAAGTCGGGTGATCCCCGCTATTTTTGCAAAGTTTACTTCTGCTTTGGTAGCGTCTCTCTCCTTCTATTTCTCCATATTCTTTTTGGAAAACGGCCGCTTTTGTGAGGATAGCATTTTCAATGCACCGTGCCGCATAGGTGGAAAAGCGGGTCTTCTTCTCCCCGTTGTAGCTGGCTACCGCCTTGATCAGCCCGATCGTGCCGATGCTGATGAGATCGTCGGTATCGGCACTGCCGGGATAGTACTTTTTTACAATATGGGCAACCAATCTCAGGTTGTGGCGGATCAGACGGTCCCGCGCCTCGCGGTCCCCCTGCTGCAGTGCCGCAAGGCATTCTCTTTCCTCCTTTGGGGAAAGCGGACGCGGAAAGCTGCTGCTCTCCAGATGCAGCCAAAAATAGATCATATGCCCCGCTATAAAACTCAGAAACATCCCGAACATCTCATCACACCTCCGCTTTTTGTTTTTGCCGGTATAGTAAGGATATGGAAGCAAAAGCAGGGTTATGTTTTTCTCTCCCTCATCCACGGCGGCCAATGATACGATCAATATACCCTAAAAAAGCCTTTTTTCTTTGTGTATTGAGCGGATTGTCTTTCCTTTTAAAACAGAATAAAATGATATTCGTGTCTTGCGAAAAATAGTGAATGGAGTTGATTTTTTGACCGCCGAAAGAGAAAATCCCATGGGGACAAGACCAATGTTTCCGCTGATTTTGAGCATGTCCCTGCCCGCGATGCTCTCGATGCTGGTACAGGCGCTCTACAATGTGGTGGACAGCTACTTTGTCGCCAAAATCAGCGAAAACGCACTGACCGCCGTCTCCCTTGTCTTCCCCGTCCAAAATCTGCTGATCGCGGTCGCCATCGGCACCGGCGTCGGCCTCAACTCTCTGATCAGCCGCCGCCTTGGCGAGGGCCGGGCCGAAGATGCCCGCCGGGTTGCCACCCATGGGCTGGTGCTGGCCGTTGTGAACTGGCTGATCTTCGCCCTGATCGGCTTGCTCGGTTCGCACGCCTTTCTCTCCGCCTTTACCGAAAATGCCGCGGTGATTGAGATGGGGGTCCAGTACATGTCCATCGTTTGCATCGCCTCGATCGGGCTGTGCATGGAGGGATGCATCGAGAAGTCCCTGCAAGCCACCGGCAACATGATCTACCCGATGATCTCCCAGCTGCTGGGGGCAATTACCAATATCATCTTTGACCCGATCTTTATCTTCGGTCTGTTCGGGTTTCCCCGCATGGAGGTTGCGGGCGCTGCGATCGCCACCGTCATGGGACAGATCTTCGCCATGTTCTTCCTCTTCTTCATCCTCGCTTTCCGGGAAAAGGTGCTGCAGATCCGGCTGCGCGGTTTTTCCTTCTCCCTGACCACCGTGCGGGAGATCTATTCCGTCGGATTCCCCTCCATCCTGATGCAGTCCATCGGCTCGCTGATGACGGTCGGCATGAATGCCATCTTGATCCGCTTTACCGAGACGGCCGTCGCCTTCTTCGGCGTCTATTTCAAACTGCAGTCCTTTGTCTTTATGCCGGTGTTCGGGCTCAATCAGGGGGTCATGCCGGTAGTCGGCTACAACTACGGCGCCAAAAAGCGCAGCCGTGTGACCGGCGCGCTGCGGGTCGGCGTCATCATCGCCGCAGCGATTATGGCCGCCGGCATGCTGGTCTTCTGGACCTTGCCCGAGACACTGCTTTCTGTATTTGAGGCATCCCAAACCATGATGTCGATCGGGATCCCAGCCCTGCGGATCATCAGCACCTGCTTCATCCCTGCCGCGGTGGGCATCATCTTCACAACTGCTTTTCAGGCGCTGGGACGCGGGTTCAACAGCCTGCTGATCTCGATTTTGCGCCAGCTGGTCATCCTGCTGCCCGCAGCCTTTCTGCTGTCTCTGATCGGGCTGGAGGCGGTCTGGTTCTCCTTTCCGATCGCTGAGGTCGCTTCTCTGCTCGCCAGCTTGGTACTCTACCGCCGGCTCTACCGCACCTACATCAAGACACTTCCGGACGAATAAGCTGCGCAACACGCGAATGAAGTAACGCCAAAATCCACCGCACAGATTGTGCGGTGGATTTTTAATATTTTGCTAATTTTATTTTAGCTGTTCGTTGCTTTCATCCGCATACCCCTTCTGTTTTAATGCACCTGTTTTTTTCCTTCTCGCTTCTTGTCTTATCAAAGAAAAGATTCGTTTTTTCGGTCTTTTTGCCCTTTTTTGTTTTTATCAAAGCAATTCCCCTCTAAAAATTAACAGAATCTTAACGCCAAAATGTTTCTTATTTTGTTATCTTTGTGGTATGATTTTCGTTGAACATAGAGAGGGGTACGACAATCGTTCTTATTGCCGAAAGGAGGCTGATCCACCATGGGCGAAGTCAGAAAAGAAATCGCCGAAAAACTGCTGTACTATCGCAAATTAAAAGGAATTACCCAGCGTCAGCTTGCGGAGCAGATCGGGGTAAAGCACAATTCCATCTCTGCGTGGGAGAAAGGTACCAACGCCATCGACATTGAGGTCCTCTACCAGATTTGCTGTGTTTTGGGGATTACGATCTCGGATATTTATGGCCGTTTTGGCGCGACCGGCGCCGAGAGCCTGACCTACACCGAGCGCCAAATCATTGAGGCCTATCGCCGTCAGCCCGAGCTTCAGCTGGCTGTCAGGCGCGTTCTGGATCTTCATTAAACTGGAATTTTTTGCTTTTTTCCTTTTCGGTCTTTCCTCTCGGAAAGGCCGTTTTTTTATTTAAATCTTGCTTTCCATTGATTTTGCCTTTTTGGAACGCCATTCCTCTAAAAAGTGAAAAAAATATCTTGACAACTCTTTTCCCTGATGATAAAATCATGCTCAATTAGTCAAACGCAGAGATCCGGAAAACGGTGAACAGAGCGTCTTCAGAGAACTGCCGGTTGGTGCGAGGCAGCGACAATGGTTCACTTTACTGGCCGGGGAGCGGGCATGCCGAAACCCCTTACGAGAGTAGGCAGCACGGAGTTCCACCGTTACAGGGAAAAGCAATCGCCCTTTGGGCCGTTGTGTTGAGTGAGTGCAGTTTTGTGCGCTAATCGGAGTGGTACCGCGGAATAATTCGCCTCCGGTGTCCTGTTTCAGGACATCGGAGGCGATTTTTTTACACAAGGAGGAAGAGGTTGATGAGAAAAACGATTGCGGTGATTTCAGGTGATGGCATCGGGCCGGAGATTGTGGGGCAAGCCGTTTGCGTACTGCAGCGCATTGCACAGCGGTTTGCCCACGATTTCACCTTTGCCCCCGCACCGATGGGAGGATGTGCCATCGACGCATACGGCAAAAGCCTGCCGGATGAGAGTCTGAATACCTGCCTTGCCGCCGATGCCGTTCTGCTCGGCGCGGTGGGTGGCCCCAAATGGGACGGTGTCGAGAAGGAAAATCGGCCCGAAAAAGCATTGCTGCGGCTGCGCAGCGCACTTGGGCTCTATGCCAACCTGCGGCCCGCGCAGCTATTTTCCCAGCTGGCAGACGCCTCTCCCCTGCGTGCAGATATTGTTGCGAATGGAATCGATTTTTTGGTGGTGCGAGAATTGATCGGCGGAATCTACTTCGGCAACCACCAGACAGAACAGATTGACGGCGAACCGGTTGCAACCGATACCATGCGTTACAGCCGCAGCGAGATCGAGAGAATTGCGCGCATCGCATTTGAGGCTGCCCGCAAACGCCGTGGGCATGTGACCTCGGTGGACAAAAGCAACGTGCTGGACTGCTCGCGGCTGTGGAAACAGACCGTAGACGCTGTAGCGGTCCACTATCCGGATGTCACTTTGCGGCATATGTTGGTCGATAACTGTGCAATGCAGATTGTGCGGGATCCCTCGCAGTTTGATGTGATTCTAACCGAAAATATGTTCGGGGACATCTTGTCAGACGAGGCGAGCATGATCACCGGCTCGGTGGGGATCATCCCCTCTGCCAGTCTTGGGGAGGGCAGCCGTGGCCTCTATGAGCCGATCCATGGCTCCGCTCCGGATATTGCAGGGCAGGACAAGGCCGACCCGATCGGCACCATTCTCTCTGCTGCGATGATGCTGCGGTATTCCTTTGATCTGAAAAGAGAAGCGGATACGATCGAAAATGCAGTTTCCAAAGTGCTCGATGCGGGATACCGCACAGCGGACATCGCCGGCCTTGGCACCACCGTCATTGGCTGCGCGGAAATGGGCGAGCGGATCGCCGCGGAAATCTGAATCGGATGCAACGCAGAAAAATGCCGTGTCAAACGATGTTGTAACCAATAAAGCAGAAGAAAAGAGGTTGTTTTTTGATGATTCCCGTACTTTCCTTGATTGTGTTGGTAGCGGTTATCGCGCTGAGCGTCATAACCAAGAAGAATGCTGGTATTTTGGCAATTATGGCCGCCTTTCTTTTCTCGAGTTTTGCCGCCGCAAATGGCGTCGAGATCACCGTCTCTAAGATTGTCTCAAGTGGCTGGCCGATGAGCGTCTTTTTCATTGTCCTCGCCACCACTTTCCTTTTTGGCATCGCGAATCTGAATGGCACCACAGAAGCCCTCAGCCAAAATATCGCCTGCCTTGCACGCGGCAATGCCAAACTGCTGCCGCTTCTCTTTTTCGTCCTTGGCGCAGTGGTCTCCGGCGCCGGCGCAGGCGGACTGATTGTCGCGGTCATCATGCCCATTGCGCTGTATGTCGCGGTGGAAAACGGAATCTCGGCAATCATGATGAGCCTTGTTACGATGGGCGGCATTATGGTCGGCGGCCTTTCTCCCCTCGCGATCAACGGGATTGTCGCCTCTCAGCTCGCCGCAGAGCAGGGGCTGACCGATTATAACTCGATGTGGCTGGCCTATGCGGTAAGCATGACCATCTTCTCACTGGGCGCTTATCTGCTGCTGGGCGGCCTCAAACTGAAAAAGATGACCCAAAAACCGACCTTTGTCCGATTTGACCGCAAGCAGGTCATCACACTCGTCGCCATCGCGGCGGTCTTGGTTGGTGTGATCTTCTTTGGCCTTGACATCGGACTGATGTGCTTTACCTGCGCCGGGATCCTGCTCTTGCTGGGCGCTGCCGACCAAAAGAAAGCAATCGCCTCGATCCCCTGGGCTACCATCCTGCTGATCGGCGGTATGGCGGTACTGATCAATGTGATCAACACCTGCGGCGGCATCGATTTTCTGTCCGACAAGCTCTCCGCCGTTATGGGTCCGACCTCTGCGCAGCCGATCTTCGTCATCCTCGGCGGTCTGATGGGCGCTGTTTCCAGCGGCACCGGCGTCGTCATGCCGACCCTGATCCCGCTTGCCTCCCAGCTGGCAGCTGAGCTGGGAAATGTCTCGGCAATGCGGCTGGTAATCGGGGTTATCGTCGGCACCAACGGCGTGGTTATCAGCCCGCTCTCCACCGTTGGCGGCATCGCTGTCGGCAGTGCTCCGGATGGGGTCAACCGGGATAAACTGTACAACCAGCTGCTGCTCGCCGCAGTCATCTTTATTCTGCTCAATGCCGCCGCTGCGGCTCTGGGCCTGTTCCACATCTTTGAATGATCTTCATCTGAACCATTTTTAAAGGGGCTTTGGGAAAACCAAAAGCCCCTTTTCCCTGTCACAAACCCTCCGAGCGGGTAGAAAGCAGCCGTCCGATATGATAAACTGGGAAAAGACATCAAACCGGAGGCGAACAAAATGACCGGATACAAAGATTGCAAACTCTGCCCCAGAGGGTGCGGCATCGACCGCACCCAGCACATTGGCCCCTGCGGCGGCGGATCCCTGCCGCGGTTGGCGCGGGCGGCGCTGCACTACTGGGAGGAGCCCTGCATCAGCGGGGAGGGCAAGGATGCCCCCGGCAGCGGCACGGTTTTTTTCAGCGGCTGCACACTGCGCTGCTGTTTTTGCCAGAATTATGAGATCAGCGCACAGAATCTCGGCCGCGAGGTCAGCGAGGAGAGACTGGGCGAGATCTTTTTACAGCTGCAATCGCAGGGAGCGGCCAATCTGAATCTCGTCACCGGCACCCAATACATCCCCTCGATTCTGCGCGCCCTTGAGATCACAGGGGACCGGCTGCGGATTCCGGTGGTCTGGAACTGCGGCGGATACGAGACGGTCGAGAGTATCGAGGCCCTTGCCGGAAAGGTGCAGATCTTCATGCCCGATCTAAAATACTACGACTGTGCACTCTCCGCCCGGCTCTCCCGCGCACCGGATTATTTTGACCGCGCATCCCGCGCCATCCTGCGGATGATCGAGCTTGCCGGCCCGCCGGTCTTTGATCCGCGCGGACTGCTGCGCAGCGGGGTGATTCTGCGTCATCTCGTGCTGCCCGGCCACCGGGAGGACAGTCTGCGGCTGCTGGACTGGATCGCCTCCACGCTGCCGCGGGATGGATTTTTGCTGAGCCTGATGAGCCAATACACCCCCTATCGCAAACTGCCCTATCCCGAACTAAACCGCAGGCTGTCGAGCTTTGAGTACAACAAAGTCATTGATCATGCGCTCGACCTCGGGCTCACCCGCACCTATACCCAGCAGCGCACTGCCGCAAAGGAGGAATACACGCCGCCCTTTGACCTGACCGGCGTATGACCCTGCTTTCCGGCCGGCGCATCTTGTTTGCGGCGGCCTCTGTCCAAAACGGCCCACTTTTCAGTGACACGATCCGTCCCGCTGCGGGAAATACGATCTTGCGGATAATTCTGGACATGAAAAGGGCTGCACGGCAAAATTTTGCCGTGCAGCCCTTTTTTCATATATGTAAAGTCATTTCACTTGTCATTTCTTCTGAAAATACATATACAGCTGGCAGGGAATCATCCCGTTGTACAGCTTGCGGCGGCGGTCGGCCTTTTTGCCGAAATTCTGCTCAAACTCCGCATCGGCGGTGATGACATAGGTCCCGGCAACCGGATTCTCCCGCAGCCGCTCCCCCAGCACCCGTTCCAGCTGGCCCGCCTGTTCCAGATCTCCAAGGCGCTCGCCATAGGGCGGATTGGTCAATACCAGACTGCGGCTGGCCGGGGCAAAGCTGGAGACATCGGCCGTGAAAAACCGGCAGCGCTCCCCCACCCCTGCCAAAGCGGCATTGTGGTTTGCCAGTTCAACTGCGCGCGGGTCGATGTCAAATCCGATTCCCTCAAAAATCCCGCTGCGGTCGATCTCATCAATCGCCTTTTCCCGCGCCATCTGCCACGCCTTCTGCGGGACAAAAGCGTAATGCTCGGCGATAAATTTCCGCCGCAGTCCGGGGGCAATCCGCAGCGCCTTCTGCGCCGCTTCGATGATCATGGTGCCGCTGCCGCAGAACGGGTCCTGCACCAGACTGTCGGCGCGCACCCGCGCCAGATCGATAATTGCCGAGGCGAGAGTTTCCTTGATCGGCGCCTCGGTGGCCCGTGCACGGTAGCCGCGCTTGTGCAGACCGTCTCCGCTGGTGTCGAGGAAGAGCTCCATGACGTCCTTGCGGATTGAAAAGCGGATCTTGTACAGATCGCTGTCCTCCGGCAGCACCGTGACCTTGTGTCCTTTTTTCAGCCTCTCGACAACCGCCTTTTTGACGATGCTCTGGCAGGCGGGAACGCTGGACAGGGTCGAAGAGAGGGAGGAGCCCTTGACCGGAAACTCGGCATTTGCCGGCAGAAGGGATTCCCATGGGACGGCATAAACGCTGTCAAACAGCTCGTCAAAGGTCACCGTCTTTGCGCGGCACAGCAATAGCAGAATCCGCTCGGCGCAGCGGCTCTCGATGTTGGCGCGGGCCAGTACCTCGGCGTCCCCTTTGAAAGAGATCCGCCCGTCGGTAACCGTCACCTCCTGTGCCCCGATCCGTTTAAAATCAAAAGCGGCGCTGCGCTCGGTGCCAAAATAGCAGGGCGCGACAAATTCGTAGATCATCGAAACTTCCTTTCTGCCCGGCCCGCCGCCGGGGCGTCTGGCCGTCTGTGTGTATTTTCATCTTAATTTCGTCAAAAAAGGAGGGCGGACGATCCGCCCTCCTCTTCAATTTCTCTTATTTGGCAGCGCAGACGCGCGGCAGATTTAATTATCCTTTGGAATCAGCAGGCCGTAGGTGCCGTTTTTGCGCTGATAAACCACATTGATCTCATCGGTGTCCACATTGCGGAACAAGAAGAAGGTGTGCCCGATCAGATTCATCTGGAGGATTGCCTCATCCACCGCCATCGGTTTGACATAGAAGTGCTTCTCCCGGACGACGGCAAAGCTCTCCTCCTCCGGCTCCTCAATCCCGGCATAATCGTCAAAGGCCGCTTTATAAAGACGGGTCTCGAGCCGCTTGCGGTTCTTGACAATCTGCTTGGTCAGCACATCGACCGCCGCATCCAGCGCGTCCTCCATATTATCCGCATTTTTTTCCGCTCTGGCGACAAAACCGCGGTCACGCACCGTGATCTCCACCGTCTGCCAATCCTTTTCCACCGTCACAGTGACCTGTGCGGTGGCCTCATCCGAAAAGAACTTGTCCAGCTTGGAAAGGCGCTTTTCCGTGCGCTCGATGAAGGACGGCTTCAGACTGACTTTTCTGCCTGTGGTGCTGATCTTCATAACATTACCTCCTAGCTGCGAGCTACTGAAGTTCATTGCTGAACCTCTGTTATGATTATAGCACAAATCTTGCCGTCATTAAAGAGCAAATTAAGGCAAAAATTACAATTTTTTGTGAAACCGTCGCCCAAAAACCAACACCGCAGATTCGACCGTTTTTTCCCCTGTGCTGTAGTATGATCTAGTTGCATTCCCTTGCAGCGGCGCGGAGGATCTTCTCCGTCGCCGTCTTTTTTGCTTTTTTCGAGAAAAAGATGGCGCAGCTGCTGCCGCGCCATCCTGTTTTCCTTCTTTGGGACAGATGCTTCTCTGGACAACGATTAGCGCCGACGGGAATATCCGCCGCCGCGGCGCGCCTCGGTAACCCGCTTGAGATCGGAGATCTTCTCCTCGCTCTGGCTCTTGAAGCGGGCCATCATATCCTCAAAGCTCATATTCTCCTTCTGTGGCTGCTGGCGCGGCTGCCACACCCGACCGGTATCCGCACGGGTCGGCTTGGGGCGCGGCTGCGTCCGCTTGATCGAGAGCGCAATCTTGCCCTCCGGAGAGACCGACATGACCTTGACCTTGACCTGTTGGCCCTCACTGAGCACGCTGCTCAGATCCTGAATGTACTCGTTGGAGACCTCCGAAATATGCACCATGCCGGTCTTCCCATCGGGAAGCTGCACGAATGCGCCAAACTTTTTGACTCCGGTGATCTTGCCCTCTACGATGCTCCCTACCTCAACTGCCATTGACTAAAATTACTCCTTCTCTTCAAAGCCACGCCTGCCGCGGGCCGGTTGTGATGCCGCCCGGCCTTACTCTCCGGACATATCAATATAAATGCGTTCGTCAGGTGATACATAGCCCAGCCGATCCCGCGCAATCCGCTCGATGTACGCATCATTGTCCCCCGAAGAATACAGCCGTTCCAGCTCGGTATTCTCTTCCGTCTGTCTGGAGAGTTCCGCATTGAGTGTCTCCAGCCGCTGACGCTTGACCATGATGTCCACCTGACAGACAATCAGGGTGACGGCGAGATAGGCAATCAGGGCGACGGCGCCGATCCGCAGCAGAAAGCCGGACAGACCCGTCCTATTTTTTCTTAATTGCTTCACGGTAGCGCCCCCCTTACCTAAAAATGGGCACAGTAAGCCCGCCGGCTTACTGTTAATTTGAATTATACAACACTTTGCGATGCTCTTGCAAGGGGGTCTTTGCCCTTTTCTTTTTCTCCCGCCTACTTTTTTTGACTCGCTGATAACGAGCGCCTAGTTTTTGCACGACCGGCCGGAGCAACAAACTGTAAATGAGCAAAAACGGAAGCTTTATGATCCAGAAAATCATCCTCCGGACCGCAAGGGTAAAGGGTGCAACGGCATAAAAATACGCCACCCCTCCCACCGCCATCCCCACAACCATATACCAGCGCAGAAACCCGGTGTAACTGTAAGAAACCGCAAAGCTGACCGCCGCCACCGCCGCAAGGGCAAATCCCAGCAGGTCACAGAGAAAAACCGGCAGCCGCGACCTGCCCACGACAAACCGGAGCGCGTCATAACAGGCGGCAACCAGAAGCCCAAGCCCCAGTGCGGAAAAGGCATCCATCCCCTGCAGCGCCAGCGGAATCTGGGCGACCATCAGCGCGCAAGGCGGCTGAGCAGCCCACCTCGCCGCTCCCGCTTTTCCTCATACTGGATATACTCAATCTCCCCACTGACCTTGAGTTCCCCGCTATGGCAGGAGAGTTCGCTGACCTTGAGATTTTTTCCCCCGATCACCAGTGTTCCGAGATCGGTGAGGACGGTGGCCGAGAATTCGTCATAGGAAATCACCTGCCGGATCCCGGTCGCGGTCAGCGAGGACCGATTTTCGATGATGAGGTTGTGCCGCACCTGCTGGCGCGATGTGTTCTGCGCCGAATCCTCCTGTGGCTGAAAGACCTTTTTCCCCTGTGTCTGGATCTGCATCATATCCGCTCTTCCTTCCCTTTTGTTGCCTGCCGGCCCGCTGCCCCTGCGCATCGGGGCCAAGCATTCCGGTCATTTCATCCTTATGCGATGGCATGCGGGATTATGTTGGCAGGGGCGTCCTGTGCCCAAAGAGAAGACAGAAAGAGGGCACAGCATCGAAAGCGCTGTGCCCTCCCGTTTATCATTGTTTTACTTTCTTCGGTCCCGCTCAGTCCTCCAAGACGAGGTACATCTCACGTGCAAGATCCTTACCGGAGGGCTGCTCCACACTGGTCACCTTGACCCGGAGGGGCTTTGGGCCGAACTGGACCTCGATGATGTCCCCCTCCTTGACCGAATAGCTCGCCTTGACCGGACGGCCATTGACCGTGATCCGGCCGGCGTCCGCGACTTCATTGGCGACGGTGCGGCGCTTGATCAGGCGGGAGACCTTGAGGTACTTGTCAATCCGCATGGTTTCTCCTTTGTGCTCCTGTTATTTCTTGACGATCTTCGGGCCGCTGGGGGTGTCCTCCACCACATAACCCATCTCGGCCAGCTGATCCCGGATCGCGTCCGCTTTCGCCCAGTCCTTTGCCTTGCGGGCAGCGGCCCGCTGCTCTGCCAGATCCTTGACCTGCTGAGGGATCTCATCCTTGCCGCGGTTGTACAGCAGACCCAGAACCCCGGCCAACTCGTCAAAGATCCCGGCAACTGCGGTCAGGGTCTCCTTCGAGGACTCGGCCGAGAGGGTGTTGATCTCCCGCGCCAGCTCAAACAGGGCGGCAATCGCGTCGGCGGTGTTCAGGTCGTCGTCCATCGCCGCGATGAACTTGTCGCGGGCGGCGTTTGCCTTTTCCAGCAGCGCATCGCCGCTGCCGGAGGCGTGAGCGATCGCAAAATCGAGGTTGTCGCGGCAGGTGTACAGCCGCTCAAGGCTGGCCTTGCAGCTCTCGACGATCTCCTTGGTGTAGTTCAGCGGGCTGCGGTAATGGCCGCTGAGCAGGAAGAACCGGATCGGCTCATATCCCACCTCGGCCGCGACATCCCGCACCGTGAAGAAGTTGTTCAGGCTCTTGCTCATCTTGCGGTTGTCGATGTTCAAAAAGCCGTTGTGCATCCAGTAACGGGCAAAGGTGCAGCCGTTGGCGCACTCCGACTGGGCGATCTCATTCTCGTGGTGCGGGAAGACCAGATCCACGCCGCCGCAGTGCAGGTCGATGGTCTTGCCCAGATGCCGGCGCGCCATCGCGGAGCACTCGATATGCCAGCCCGGCCGCCCCGGCCCCCACGGGGAATCCCACGCCGGCTCGCCCGGCTTGGAGCCCTTCCAGACCGCGAAATCCAGCGGGTCCTCCTTGATCTCCCCCACCGCGATCCGGGCGCCGCTCTCCAGATCCTCCAGCGGCTGGTGGGACAGCTGGCCGTAGTGCGGGTCCTTGCGGGTGCGGAAATAGACGTCCCCGTTCGAGGTGGGATAGGCAAAGCCCTTTGCAATCAGATCGCTGATGATCGACTGGATCTCGTCGATGTGCTCGGTAGCGCGGGGATAGGCGGTGGCGGGCTCGACGTTCAGCCCGCGGCAATCCTTGAAATACTCCTCCTCGTACCGGTGGGCGATCACGTCATAGGTGGTCCCCTCCTCGTTGGCCTTCTTGATGATCTTGTCGTGGATGTCGGTGATGTTCGAGACATAGAGCACCCGGTTGCCGCGATACTCCAGATACCGGCGCAGGGTGTCAAAGACACAGACAGGGCGGGCATTGCCCATGTGGATATAGTTGTAGACGGTGGGGCCGCAGACATAGATGCGGTACTCCCCCTCCTTCATCGGGATGAACTCCTCTTTCTGCCGGGTCATCGTGTTGAAGATCTTCATGTGCTGCATTCTTCTCATTTCCTTTCAAAGCTGCCGAAGACCGGGCAGAAAAAAAGCCCCCGTCGCCCCTCACAGGGCGGACGAAGGCGATCTTACACCGCGGTTCCACTTCGGTTTTTTACTCTTAGCCCTTGGTAACGGAGGCGTCCGCAGACAGCTACCTGCGCCTTGCCGGCGCGCTCACCGCCCGTGCTGACGGGTGCATTTCCCGGCGGCCCAAACGAGACGCGCTCGCAGCGGATCAGGGTTTTCCGATCTGCGCGTCCTCTCTGCGGCGTTCTGCCTGCCGGTACTTCTCCCGCTGTCAGGCCGTGCCGGATTATCCGCCGCAGCCCATCGCATCTGCTCTATTGTCCCCCATTATATCAGGTTTTATCCGGGCCGTCAAACCGGGAATTTCCCCTTTATTTCTCCCTCACAGGGTGTCCAGCCGCACCAGCTTCCACTCCCCCTGCGTCCTGAGAAAATACAGCCGATAGCTCGACGGGTAGAGGTATTCCTTTGTCCCGCGCAGGATGACATAGTCAAAGCTGACATGGGCGGAAAAGGCGTCTTCCCCCGCGCTCTCAAACGCATCGCAGACAAGGTTGCGGTAATCATGGCCGGTGTGCTCGACATACCATCCGTTATAGAACTGCTGCATCGAGCGGTAAAACGGGGTTCCGGGCAGCAGAAGGGCGTCGAGCTCCTCCCGTGAGGCGTCCTGCGTGACAAAGGCCGCGTAGGTCTTTGCCGCCCGCTGCGCGAGCTCTGCGGCCTGCGCCTCCTGCTCCTGCGTGAGAAGCCGGGTCACCTGATAGCAGATCTCCCCCTTTGCCTCGCTCGGGCCGCTGATCTGATAGGGATCTTCGTTTGCCCCCTCGACCTCCAGCTTCGGCAGGGTGAGCAGGCCGGTCAGCTCGTACCGCAGCAGCTGCGGCGAGGGCGTGCCCTCGGGCAGGTCCTCATACCCCGTAGCCGTCACCGTTTCGCGCAGCGCGCTCTCCGGCAGCGGCTCGCCGTCCAGCAGCACCTCTGTGCCCTGCGGCAGCTCGATCACCAACGGGTCAAGATACTCCGGCAGGGTGTCCACCTGATAGGCGTACTTCTCCCCCTCCGGCGCCTCGATCAGGCAAAGGCTTGCAATCTGTTTTCCCTCTTCCTCATAGAGGCGGTAGACAGTTCCCCCCTCCTCTCCGGTGCGCACGAGCCTTGGGTTTTCGGGCAGTTCCTGATAGGTCTCTTTCAGGTATTCCGTATAGGCGGACCTGCTTATCTTCTGCTCTGCGGCGGAGCGGGATTCCTCATACAGCGCATCCCACTCCCCCTGCGCAACCTGCTGCAGGTAATGGCGGACCGCCGCTTCAGGGGTAGACGCCTCATACCGGTCCAGCGCAAACCAGAGCCAGCCCAGTCCCAGCGCGATCACCACAAGCCCCACCGCCCAGAAGAGGGCCATCCCCCTCGCAAACTGATGTTTTCTCGTCTTGTTTTTCTTCACAGATTTCATCCTCTTCAGATCACGACAAAGGCGGTCGGCATCGGGCGGGACCCGTAGAGGGAGGCGCAGACATTCTGCACCTCGCCCTCATAGACCAGCATGCTGGAGGATCCCCCGTCGAGATTGCCCGCATTGATCGCGCCGTATTCCAACATGACGTCGATGCAGTCTTTATAGGTCGCGCCGATGCTGCTGGCCTGACGGCCATCGATGACCAGCATCAGTACCGCGCCGTCCGCCCGCTGGCCCAGCGCCGTGCGGGGATTGAGCCCGCCCCCGCTGCCGGCGACGTCCATCGGCTCCCCGTTGACGATGAAGGCCGGCCCGAAGGCGACCGCATCTCGGATGCCCCGGTCAAGGCATTCCTGACCGGTCAATGTACCCACAATCAGCTGGTTGTCCGCATCAAACCCCACAATCGTTGAGCGGGTATTCTTTCCTCCGCTCAGCAGAACGCCGTCCTTGATGACCAACCCGAGCGGCATCCCGCCTGTGCCGACGCCCCCCTCGTCCAGAAAGCCGCCGCCGTTAATTGTCGCGACGGCGCCGCTCTGCTCCGCGTGTTCCTCCACCCGAAGCCCCGGCAGGTCGGGATCAAACACCGGCGCCACTGACAGTTTTACACGGGAGGGGTCGCGGACGATCAGCATCTTGCCCTTGAAGGTCGCGCCGCTGACCTCGACCAGCTCGATCTCGGGGGTATCTTCGGCGGGATCCTGCGGCGTGAACTCGGTCTTTTCGGTGACCGCCTGCTGCTCGACAACCGCGTTGCGGTCGAGAATCTGCTGAATCTCCTCCGGTGAGAAGTAGATCCGGGCGAGGAACTTTGCCGCACTGGTCTCCATCACCGTGTTGACAAACAGATCCCGCGCGGCAGGCGAGGGCCCCAGACAGAGAATGCTGACTGCGCCAAAACAAAAGATCAGCAGCATCGCGACCAAGCTGCCGAGCACTGCAAAGGCCGCCCGGATCGGGTGACGGCGAGGGTGCGGCGCCGCGGCGGCGGGCACCGCCGCCGGAACCGGGCGGGCAGCAGTGGTTTTTGCCGGATCTTCCCGTGCAGGCCGATCCGGATCAAAGGAGTGGTTCCCGCCTGCATGGTAGGGCCGCGCGCCCTGCTTTTTTCGATAAGCGTGCGCCCCGCCCCGGACCGCGGGGCGGGAAGACGCGGGCTTCCAGATTGTTTTTTTGCTCCTCACTGCTTCCCCTCCTTTTCGGATGTTTTCGCCCTGCTGCAGAAGATCCATCTGCGCTGGATCTGAAAACTGGCGAAGAAGAGCAGGGTATCCACTACCACCTTGGCCCAGACCTCCGGGAGCAGCAGATAGCGGTAGAGCAGATAGGTGCCGCAGTAGCTCGCCGCCGCCTGCACCACACAGAGCAGATAATACCGCGGCAGCGTCCTGCTGTGGCTGTGCACACTCTGAAAGACAAGGCTGCGGTTTGCTGCGTAGTTGCAGAGGGAGGAGACCGCCCGCGCCGCAGCCGTCGCCGCCAAAAGGCGGATCTCTGCGCTGACCCCCATCCGCTCCAGCAATGCGTTGAGCAGCGCAAAGCCCAGAAGATCCACCCCGAATCCCATCAGGCTGGAGAGCAAGAAGCGAAAAATCTGGCCGTAGATCGCGGCGGAATCCCGTATCGGGCGGAAATGGGAGCGCTTGTTCCCCTCGAGATACACCGTCCGGATCGAGATCTCGCGGATCGACACCCCGCAGCGCCCGGCTGCCAGCAGCATCCGGGTCTCATATTCATAGCGGTCCCCCGGCAGGGCGACCAGCTGGGGCAGAAAGGCCGCACCAATCCCCCGCAGCCCGGTCTGGGTATC
>CALXIJ010000118.1 GCA_944388335.1 uncultured Pygmaiobacter sp. | reverse complement strand
ACTTCGGCGCGAACACCACATGGTATTCACACCGGTAACTGGAGTGTGCCGTGTGCTTTACCTCATTTTTCATCTGCGTAAAACCTCCTTGCTCTCTCGTGATGCGGTTGCCAAACCATCTCGATTGCAGCACGGAGGTTTTATTTGCCAAGGCTTTTTTATTTACCCCTGGTAGAACCAGGGGTTTTGTTAAGCCTAAAGGCAGCAAAAAGACCCGGCGGATCCTCGCGGATTCCCCGGGCCTTTTGCCTTATCTTATGCAGTTTTTCCTGTTTTCGCCGCGCTCATTCCCCCGCTGGCCGCATCCGGACACGGGCGGCCGCCCGCGGGCGAATATTTACCGGATGAAGTTGGTCCGGCAGCTGTTCTCCTGCGCGGGGAAGGCAATCCCCTTTTCCTTGCCTGCCTCAATGCAGTGCAGCAGCCACGCCATATTGCGGCCGAGATTGCGCATGACCTGCAGCCCCTCGGCGTCCTGTGCGGCCTCCTGCGGGTTGTTGCCGTGGATCATGTTCCAGTAGCTGGAAGAGACCACCGGCATCCCGCTGATGGTGAAATACTTGTTCAGCTCGTCGATGCTGGCCGTTGTGCCGGCGCGCCGCGCGCTGACCACTGCCGCCGCGGGCTTGCCGGCAAAGAGGCTGCCCGCACCGGCGTAGAACATCCGGTCCAGCAGGCTGACGACGCTGCCGTTTGCAGAGGCGTAGTAGACCGGCGAGCCGACCACCAGACCGTCGGCCTGCGCCATCTTTTCCAGTACGGTGTTGACCGGGTCGTCTCCAAAGACGCATCTTCCCTTGCCGCTGCAGCCGCCGCAGGCAATGCAGCCCCGCACCGGTTTGGTGCCGATCCAGACCTGCTCGGTCTCGATCCCGTTTTCCCGCAGGGTGCGGGCGACTTCGCTCAGCGCAAGGTCGGTGCAGCCGTGCTCCTTCGGGCTTCCATTGATCAAAAGTACCTTCATCTTAACCCCCTCACTTTCGTTTTATGCCAGTTCAAAGCCGCGGCCCGTCAAATACCGCAGGCCGCAGCCTTCAGTATATCACACAGGCTGTGCCCTGCGGGTCGAATCCCCGCCGGCACAGCCCGCACATCTGCCGGTCCGGCCGCGCACCGTGACAGGTGCTTTTGCCGGTGCGGCATCCTCTTATTTCTTTTCCCTTTCGCCCTCTGTGTCGTTCTTCTCTGCAAACTCCCGGTATTTCTGCACGACGACCCCGCCGAGCGCGACCACCGCGATCAGGTTCGGGATCACCATCAGCCCGTTGAAGAGGTCTGAGAGATCCCAGACCATCTGCACCTTTGCCCGGCTGCCCAGCACGATAAAGGCCAGCACCAGCAGCGTATAGATTGCCGTCGGCAGCTTGCCGGTGCCGAAGAGATATTTCACATTGGTCTGGCCGAAAAAGTACCAGCCGACGATCGTGGAAAACGCGAAGAAGAGCATACAAATCGCGATAAAGACATCCCCGAACCGGCCGAAGGCGGAGTTGAACGCGTTCTGCGCGAGGGTCGCGCCGGTGGTTCCGGTGCCCAGCGCGCCGGTGGTCAGGATGACCATCGCGGTCATGGTCAGGACCACGAAGGTGTCGATAAAGACCCCGATCATCGCGACGATCCCCTGCCGGCAGGGATGGTCAACCCGGGCCAGCGCGTGGGCGTGGGGGGTCGAGCCCATGCCCGCCTCATTCGAGAACAGGCCGCGGGCGACGCCGTACCGCACCGCCTCCTTGACGGTGACGCCGGCCACACCGCCGGCAATCGCCTGCGGCGCAAAGGCGAGCACAAAGATCTGCTCGAAGGCAGCAGGGATCGCGGTGATGTTCATCACGAGGACAATCAGCCCGCCCAGCACATAAAAGACCGCCATCACCGGCACGATCTTCTCCGCCGTCGAGGCGATCCGCCGCTTGCCGCCCCAGAAGATGAAGAGGGCGATCGCTGCCACGAACAGGCCGGTAATCAGCGGCGGGATCCCGAACGCCTGCTTGAAGGAATCGCTGATCGAGTTGGACTGGACCATATTCCCCATCAGCCCGAGCGCGATGATGATCGCAATCGAGAAAAACCCGGCGAGGAAGGTGCCGAACGCCCCCTTGAACCGTGCCTTGATGTAGTAGACCGGGCCGCCGGTGACCTCGCCGCCGACCGTCTTTTTATAGGTCTGGGCAAGCGTCGCCTCGGCAAAGATGGTCGCCATTCCGAAAAAGGCGGAGAGCCACATCCAGAAGATCGCGCCCGGCCCGCCGGAGGCGATGGCAGTGGCGGCGCCCGCGATGTTGCCGGTGCCGACCTGCGCCGCGACCGCGGTGGCCAGCGACTGGAAGGAGCTCATGCCCGAGGCGCCGGCCTTGTCCCCGCGCAGCCGGACATTGCCGAACACCTGCCGCATTCCCTCGCCAAACCGGCGCAGCTGGACAAACCCCAGCCGGAAGGTGAAATAGACCCCGGTCCCGCACAGCAGGATCAGCAGGGCAAAGTCCCACAGAAAACTGTTGATCTGATTGACCCAAAATTCGATTTGCTGCATCAAAGCACGCTCCTATCCCACACCGGTGCGGCGCGTTTTTTTGCCGATCTCCCCTCCCCTTTTGGGAAGAGCGGCAGGGCTCAGTTCTTTTTCTTGTCTCCGAATCTGTATTCCGTCCCGTTGCGCAGCCGCTGGATATTCGCGCGGTGCATATAGATTACCAGCGCGGCAAGTACCGCTGCAAAAAGGGTATTCAGCCACGGGTGGCCATATTCCTGATCGAAAAACCGAAAATAGAGAAAGGTGTAGATCGGATAGGACACCGCGGCGGTGATCGAGGCGAGCGAGACAATCCGGCTGCAGAAGATCACCACCAGAAAGGTCACCAGCAATCCTCCGGCGATCATCGGTTCAATGGCGAGGATCGCGCCGGTCGCCACCGACACCCCCTTGCCCCCCTTGAAGCCGAAGTAGACCGGGAACAGGTGCCCCAAAATCGCCCCTGTCGCGGCGAGGTAGGCCCCGATCAGGATGCCCGCCTGCGGTGCGAGGCAGGCGAAGATCAGCTTGCCCAGCAGCACCGAGCAGGTACCCTTGAGCACATCTCCGGTCAGCACGGCGGCGGCCGCCGGCTTGCCGAAGGTGCGCAGGATATTCGTCATACCGGCATTGCCGCTGCCGAACTGGCGGATGTCCTTGTGAAAAAACAGATGGGAAACGATGATCGCAAAGTTGAGCGATCCGAGCAGATAGGCGCATCCCGCACAGAGCGCCGCCGCCAGTATCGTCATAATGATCCTCCTCACTCTGCCCGCGCTCGCCCTTGCGCGCGGGCTGGCTTTTTACCGCCTTGTTATACCATATTCTTCCTCGGCTGTCTACCTGCCCTCGCCACGCTCCCGGATGAGCAGCCGGATCGGGGTGCCCTCCAGCCCGAAGGTGGCGCGGATCTGGTTTTCGATATACCGCTGATAGGAAAAATGGAACAGCTGTTTGGAGTTGACAAACGCCACGAAGGTCGGCGGACGGGTGGAGGGCTGGGTCATATAAAAGATCTTCAGCCGCTTGCCCTTGTCCGAGGGGGGCTGCACCCGGGCGGTCGCCCGCGCGAGCAGGTCGTTGAGCATTCCGGTGGTGATCCGCAGCGCGTTCTGCCCGTCGACATACCGGATCAGCTCGAACAACCGGTCAACCCGCTGGCCGGTCTTGGCGCTGATGAAGAGGATCGGCGCATAGGACATAAAGCTGAAGTCGTTCATCAGCTTTTTGCGCATCGTGTCCATCGTCTTGTCGTCCTTCTCCACCGCGTCCCACTTGTTGACCGCGATGATGCAGGCCTTTCCCTGCTCGTGTGCAAATCCCGCAACCTTGGAGTCCTGCTCGGTGAAGCCGACCGTCGCGTCGATCAGGATCACGCAGACTCTGGCCCGCTCGACCGCTGCAAGGCTGCGGATGACGGCGTACCGCTCGACCCCGTCCTCGATCTTGCCCTTCTTGCGCAGGCCGGCGGTGTCGATGAAGGTGAAACTGCCGTACTGGTTGTCCACCTCGGCGTCGATCGCATCCCGGGTGGTGCCCGCCTCGTCCGCGACAATCATCCGGTTCTCCCCCAGAATATAGTTGACCAGACTGGATTTGCCGACATTCGGCCGCCCGATCACCGCGACCGGAATCCGGTCGCTCTCCTCCGCGGACTCCTCCTCAAAGGTCAGGTGGGAGCAGACCGCCTCCAGCAGATCACCGGTGCCGTGGCCGTGTACCGAGGAGACCGCAATCGGATCCCCGAGCCCCAGCGCATAGAAGTCATAGAGCTCAAGCGGGGGCGTGCCCAGCGCGTCGCACTTGTTCACCGCGAGCACCACCGGCTTGCCGCTGCGCATCAGCAGCCGGGCGATGTCGGTGTCCGCCGCGGTCACCCCGCCGCGGATGTCGGTGACCAGAATGATGCACTGGGCCGTGTCGATGGCCAGCTCCGCCTGCTGGCGGATATGGGCGAGGATGCCGGTGTCATTCTCCGGCTCGATGCCGCCGGTGTCCACCAGCAAGAACTGTTTGTCCTGCCACTCGCAGTTGCCGTAGATCCTGTCGCGGGTGACGCCGGGGGTGTCCTCGACAATCGAGAGGCGCTGGCCCACCAGCTTATTAAAGAGGGTGGACTTGCCCACGTTGGGCCGGCCCACAATCGCTACAATCGGTTTTGCCATCTTGTTATTCCTTTCTCTCCATCGAACCCACTTCGCTGCCGCGCTGCTGTTCCACCGGCAGGCCCAGCGCCGCCCGGGCAAATGCGCCGCCGTCGGAGGGCAGCACCGTCACCTCGGCGTTCAGCCTGCGGCCCAGCTCCTCCACCGTCATATCGTCCAGCAGGACGTCCTCCTCGCTGCGCAGGGTGTTACCCGGCAGCAGCAGCCGGCCGGAGAGCATCTTGCCCGCCGCCTGTGCAGCGATGTCCTGCCCGGTCAAAAGGCCGGTCACCGAGACATTCCCGCCAAAAAAGTCGTTGCGGATGCAGTGGACCCGCAGCTTTACAAACCGGTATTTCTTCATCAGCGCATCCGCGAGGGAGACGACCAGCGGATAGACCGACTCCCCGCAGATGCTGTCAGCGCGGCAGGGCAGCTTGACCCGGTGGGGCTTTTTCAGCTCCTCCATGAACTCGTCATAGAACTTGCGGCACATCCCGACCCCATTGTCCAGCTGGTAGTAGCCGCCGTAGAACTCCGCCGGCGGCAGCGGCCGCCCCGCGAGGAAGAACCACTCATCCGCCGGATAGACGATCCGCTCGCCGTGCAGCTTCAGCATCCGGTCGCCAAAGTCCAGCATCTGGTCCAGCGTCTTTGCCGCCGACTCCCGGTCATAGGTCTGCAGCTGCGGCAGTCCCTCCCGGTACCGGGTCACCCCGATCGGCACCGCCGCCACGCTCTGCACCCGCGGCCAGAGCGCGCACAGCTGCTGCATACTGCGCGCGAGCGCCTCGCCGTCATTGATTCCCCGGCAGAGCACCAGCTGGCAGTTCATCTCGATGCCGGCCTCGGCCAGTTTCTGCATCCGGGGCATCAGATCCCCGGCAAACCGGTTCTTCATCATCTGCACCCGCAGCTCGGGGTCCACCGCGTGGACCGAGATGTTGATCGGGGAGATGTGCATCAGCTTGATCCGGTCCATCTCCTGCCGGGTGAGGTTGGTCAGGGTGATATAGTTGCCGAACAGGAAGGAGAGCCGCTCGTCGTCGTCCTTGAAGTAGAGGCTCTGGCGCATCCCGCGGGGCAGCTGGTCGACAAAGCAGAAGATGCACTTGTTCTTGCAGGAGTGGTGCTTGTCGATGAGGTAGGTCTCAAAATCACAGCCCAGCGGCTCGTACTCCTCTTTCTGCACCGTGAAGGTCATCCGGCGGCCGTCCCGCTCAGCTGCGACCGTGAGGATGCCCTTGGTGGTGTAAAACTCATAATCCAGCATGTCGTTGATCTGGCCGCCGTCGATCGTGAGGATCCTGTCGCCCGCCGCCAGCCCCGCCCGCTCGGCCGGGCTGCCCGGCTCAATCTTGGTCACCTTGACCGCCATGAAGATCGGTCTCCTTTCCATCGATCAAAACAGAAAAAAGGGGGAGGAAAACTCAGTTTCCTCCCCCGCGCGTTTTTTGAACGCTTACGCTTCCTTCTTGACGATCATTCTACCCTTGTAGTAGCCGCAGTTGCCGCATACCTTATGGGGGAGTTTCAGCTCGCCGCACTGTTCGCACTTCACCAGAGCGGGAGCCTCGAGCTTCCACACAGAGGAGCGTCTCTTGTCCCGTCTGGCCTTGGAAACTTTTCTCTTGGGTACTGCCACTTTAAAGCACCTCCTCTAAATGTGTAAAACTTAAGATAGCAGTTGTTTTAATATGGATAGCCTGTCGTCCCCGACATTTTGACAGCAGCTGCACCCGGCTTCCACCGGTTTGCCGCATACCGGGCATAATCCTTGACAGTCGTCACTGCACAGCAAACTGCTGGGCAGATTCAGCAGGATCTCCTGATAGCACAGCTCGTCCAGATCCAGACGGCCATACCCGTCGATCGGCAGCTCCGGCTCCCCTGTCCAATCCGCCTCTCCGATCAGATAATCGGTCGCAAAGCGGTAATCCCGCTCGACCTGCTTGAGACAGCGGTCACACTGGATCAGGGCCGGACAGAGGATCTTGAGCTGCAGCGCAGCCTTTTCCCCCTGCCGGGCCAGATGGTACTCTGCCATCGCCGGGGCGCGCAGCAGAAAACCGGTCGGAAAATCCCGTTCGGTCAGCGCCGGCTCAAACCGGCCCTCTGCGGTGCCCTCCCTGCTGTTGATGAGTTTTTTGACCTCTAAAATCATAAAAAACCCCACCGCGGCCTTGGCAGAAAATGGCCTGCCGACAAAAGGTCGCTTGATTATTATACGGTGTTCCACCGTGTTTGTCAACACAAAATGTTAAATTTTTGTGCCTGCTTTCATCAGCACGAAGAGGGGGCCGCCGTTTTTTCCGGCAGTCCCCTCTCTCGATTCCTCCTTGGGGTCGGATCCGCATCTGCCACCAGATCTTGTGATTTGGGGCCGGAAGGCGGATTTACTCGTACTTCTTGACGCTCTCGGGAAGGGCGTTCTCATCCGCCGAGACGGTGACGACAATCTTGATGTTGTCGCCGGCAATCGCGTCCAGCTCGGCCAGCAGCTTGCCCAGACCCTCAAGATCATGGTTGCCGATCTTGAGCACACCGTCCAGATAGACCTCGACGATGTCGTAGTTGCCCGCGAGCACACCGGTGATGAAGCCATAGAGCATATCATAACCCGAGATCTTATATTCATCCACATCGATCAGACGCACCGCGTGGGAGACGTCATAGGTCAGCTTCATGGATTTTTCGATGCACACGATATTGCCCGGCGTGGTGGTTGCGCTTTCATTGATCATCTCAATCATTTTCTTGGTCTTGCCAGAGCCCTTTCCACCAACAATCAGCTTTATCATGGGAATTCCTCCTTTATTTTCAACATCAGCAGGATGTTGCCTGATGCCGTTAGTCCTGTTTGGATATCGGATGGGCCGATCAGCCCAGCTTTGCCTCCAAGGCGGCCTTTGCCTCCTCATAGCCCGGTTTGCCCAGCAGCGCGAACATATTCTTCTTGTAGCTCTCGACGCCCGGCTGGTCGAACGGGTTGACCCCCAGCAGATAGCCGCTCATCGCGCAGGCCTTCTCGAAGAAGTAGATCAGATAGCCGAAATCGTACTCGGCCAGACTGTTGACCTTGAGCACCAGATTGGGCACGCCGCCGTCGGTGTGGGCAAGCAGGGTGCCCTCCATCGCCTTGCGGTTGACGTTGGACATATTCTGTCCGGCGAGGAAGTTAAGCCCGTCGAAGTTCGCTTCTTCCTTCTCGATGAACAGCTCCTCACGCGGATGCTCCACATCGACCACCGTCTCGAACATCACCCGCGAGCCGTCCTGAATGAACTGGCCCATCGAGTGCAGGTCGGTGGAAAAGACGACCGAAGCCGGGAACAGCCCCTTCTGGTCCTTGCCCTCGCTCTCGCCGAAGAGCTGCTTGTACCACTCGTTCATCATGGTGAAGGCCGGCTCATAGCTGACCATCAGCTCGATCGCCTTACCCTTGCGGTAGAGGATATTGCGGGCCGCGGCATAGCGGTAGCAGTCGTTGGAGCGGTCGCAGACAGCCAGCTTCTCGCGGGCTGCGGCGGCGCCGGCCATCAGCTTGTCAATATCAAGCCCCGCCACCGCGATCGGCAGCAGACCGACGGCGGTGAGCACCGAATACCGGCCGCCGACATCGTCGGGAACGACGAAGGTCTGGTATCCCTCACGGTCGGACAGCTCCTTCAGGGTGCCGCGCTTGGCGTCGGTGGTGGCATAAATCCGCCCGCGGGCCTCCTCGGGGCCGACCGTCTTTTCCAGATACTCCTTGAACACCCGGAAGGCGACCGCCGGCTCGGTGGTGGTGCCGGACTTCGAGATCACGTTGACCGAGACCCGCTTGCCCTCACAGAGGGACAGGATGGTCTTGAGGTAGCTGGAGGAGATGCTGTTGCCGCAGAAATAGATCTTGGTGGACGCGCTCTCGTTGTACAGCTGGCTGGTCATGCCCTCGATCGCGGCGCGGGCGCCGAGATAGCTGCCGCCGATGCCGATGACAACCAGCACATCGCTGTCGCTGCGGATCTTCTCCGCGGCCTTCTTGATCCGTGCAAACTCCTCTTTATCATAATTGACCGGCAGGTCCAGCCAGCCCAGAAAATCATTGCCCGGGCCGGTGCGGGAGGTGAGCAGCTGATGTGCCGTCTCAACCTGCGGCCAGATCTGGTCGAATTCCTCGTCGCGGACGAAGCCGGAAAGGTATTTTGTGCTAAGGGTAACAGACATTTTCTTTGCCTCCAACTACTTCAATTTTGAACGTGGACGGCGCTGCCGAAAGGCAGTGCGGCAGAGAGTGATTCTCTATCCAATTACTTATTCTAATGATATATTACTCCCTTTCGACTGTCAAGCACAAAACCCCTTGCCGGCAAAAATCGACCCCGTCCTCACAGCTGGCAAAGTGCCTGCCACAGCCGCCCGAAGGCGATCGAAAAATTCATCCGTGCAACCGACGCCGCGGTGGTAACCGGCCAGCTGCCGAGCTGCTCGCCGCCCACCGAGGCGCGCACCGTGCCCACCGTGTCCCCCTGCGCGATGGGCGCTGCGAGGGAGTCGGGCAGTTCGGCGGTCAGTTCCAGCGCCGCGCTCTCCCCCTTTTTGAGCAGCAGCTGTTCGGGCAGGTCATACTGCAGCGCGACCTCGCCCTCGGCCCCGCCGGTGACCGCCAGCGCCTGCGGCCACCCTCCCGATGCGGTCAGCTGGGCCACTTCATAGTTGGCGAACCCGTAGTCCAGCAGGGTTGTCGCGGCGGCAAGCCGCTCCGCGCTGGTGTCGCTGCCCAGCACCACCGCGATCAGGGACAGGCCGTCCCGGGTCGCGCTGGCCGAGATGCAGACCCCCGCCCCTGAGGTGGTTCCGGTCTTGAGTCCGGTGATCCCCTCATACTGCCGCAGCAGCTTGTTGGTATTGACCAGCTGGGTCGCCCCGCCCCGCAGGCTGTCGGTCCAGATGGTGGTGTAGTCGGTGATCT
>CALXIJ010000117.1 GCA_944388335.1 uncultured Pygmaiobacter sp. | reverse complement strand
TACCGGAAGCTGCTCTGGTCCCACCGGCCTCTCACCGATTTTTGGCGGGTGGGCGGGGGAACTGCGAAAAAGCTGGAATCGTATGGGATGTTCACGATGGGGGATGTGGCCCGCCGCTCCCTCACCGATGAGGACCTGCTCTACCGGCTGTTAGGCAAAAATGCGGAACTTCTCATCGACCACGCGTGGGGCTGGGAGCCCTGCACCGTCGCGGCGGTCAAGGCATACAGGCCGGAGAACAACAGTCTGGGATCGGGACAGGTGCTGCATGAGCCCTATGAGCCGGACAAGGCGCGGCTGGTGCTCCGGGAAATGGCAGACCTCCTCTCGCTGGATCTGGTGGAAAAGAGGCTGGTCACCGATCAGCTTGTTGTCACGGTGGGCTATGACATCGAGAATTTGAAGGATCCCGAGCGGCGAAAAAGGTATCACGGGGAGATTGTGAGGGATCACTATGGCCGCCGGATCCCAAAACACGCCCATGGCACCCTCAATTTCGGGCAGTATACCTCTTCCACCAAGCAGATCATGGATGCTGCGGCAGAGTTGTTTGACCGGATTGTAGATGAGAATCTGCTGGTGCGGCGGCTCTCGATCACGGCGACCCATGTGATTGAGGAATCCTCTGCCGCATCGGCCAAGGAAGATGTGGGACAGCTTGACCTCTTCACCGATTATGCGGCGCTGGAGGAACGGCGCAGGCAGGAGGAAAAGGAGCTGGCCCGGGAAAAGAAGGTCCAGCAGGCGCTGCTGACCATCAAAAAGAAATATGGCAAGAACGCGATTCTCAAGGGTATGAACCTTGAGGAGGGCGCGACAGCAAAGGACCGGAACCGGCAGATCGGAGGACATCAGGCTTAACGGTGCATTGCCGGGAAAGGCAGATCGGGTTATCACAAAGGAGGGGAAGAGCAGGATGTTTCGCAGGATGAGGAGAGCCGGACAGCAGGTGTCGGGGGACGCCTGCAAAGCGGTTCTGGAGCAGGAAAAGAGAGCCGCATTTTCCGTCATAGGAGACGACGGGTATCCCTATACCGTGCCGATTGATTTTTACTATGACGGGCAGGAGAACAAAATCTATTTTCACGGGGCGAAAGAGGGGCACAAAGCGGACGCGATCCGCAGGTGCGACAAGGTGTGCTTTACGGTGTGGAATCAGGGCTTTAAAAAAGAGGGAAGATGGGAGTGGAATGCGACGAGCGTCGTCGTGTTCGGCAGGGTGAAGCTCGTCACCGATCCCGCTGTGAAGGAGGAAAAGCTGAGAAACCTTGCCTCCAAGTACTACCCGACGGCGGACGAGGTGGAAAAAGAGATGACGGGCCCCGGGTTCGGGCAGGTGCAGCTCTTTGCCATTGAGGTGGAACAGATGACCGGGAAATTGGTGAACGAGAGATGAGCGCTGCGCCGTTTGAAAGCGCTGCGCGTTTGGGAGGCAGCGGCATGGAGGAGCGGGAAGACCACAGATACGACGACATCATACGGCTTCCCCATCCTGTTTCGAGCACCAGACCGCAGATGCCGATGCAGGACAGGGCCGCGCAGTTTTCCCCCTTTGCCGCCCTCACCGGATATGGGGATGCAATCCGTGAGATCGGACGCCTGACAAGCGAGCGGGCAGAGCTCGACGAAGAGGAGCGGGAGCTGCTGGACCGAAAGCAGCAATACCTTTTGGAGCATCTCGCCGAGCATCCGGCACTGACCGTCACCTATTTTGTCCCGGATGAAAAAAAGGACGGCGGTGCGTATCTCTCCAAGAGCGGCACACTCAAGAAGATCGATGAAATCGGGCGGTGGATGCTGTTTGCCGATGGGACGAAGATTCCTCTGGATGAGATCACCGGGATCGAAAGCGAACTGTTTTGCGATCTGTTTTGAATGTCGCTTTCCATGCGACCCGGGAGAATACAATTTCTTCTATACTGTGACTGTAAGCAAAAAACAGTCACAGTTTTTTTCATGTGGGAGGAATTGCTTTGGGCGCCAGTGCAGCAGATTGGAAAAGAACATACTGCTCATCAGAAATCCGGGAAGCAGGGCAATTCCGATAATGGCCCACCACAGATAAACGGCGGGCAGAAAAGAGGAGAGCGCGCTGGCCCATCGAACAGCAAAGAAACTTGATACGACGAGCCATAGCGCTCCGAATAAAAGTGACAGAAAAAATTTGAGTTTCAATTCATCACCTCCTTTTGCCACAGCGTACGCGGGAGGAGGGCTGGTGGTGATTTTGCATCGAGGAGGGGAAAATGCAAAGTCGAAGAAAAAGGGTGCTTTTATGGACAAAGAAAAGGGGACAAAGGGAAAAACGGTCAAAATAAAATTTTAAAAAGTGAGCTTGTATCAAAAAGCGGGAGGGATATTTTGTCTTAAAATGCAGAAAAAAGAAAAAAATAAAAAATTTGAAAAAAGGTGTTGACATTTGAACTCTTGTTTGGTATTATAATAAACGTCGCCGGGAGACAACCTCCCACGACAGAGAATCTGCGGATGTGGCGGAATTGGCAGACGCGCTAGATTCAGGTTCTAGTGAGGGCAACTTCATATGGGTTCAAGTCCCTTCATCCGCACCAAAAACCTCGGTCAAATGACCGAGGTTTTTTCTTTATAAAAACGAAAACCGATGGAAAAGTACTTTGAAAAAATGCAGCTTGATAAACCGAAAGATTAAGACGAAAGTCTAAAATAAAAAATTTACAGATCATGCCAAAAGCATTATAATGATAAGAATATTTGCAAAAAGAGAGGAACACGGAAGTTGAAGATTCGCAATTTATTCGGGACAGGGCGTCCGGTGTTTTCACTGGAAGTTTTCCCGCCCAAAAAGGACGGTTCTTTGGATAAGATCAAAAATACGCTGCAGGAGCTCGCATCGCTGCATCCGGATTATGTCAGCGTGACCTACGGCGCAGGGGGAACGGCGGCGGGGCTTTCCTGCGAACTTTCTGCCTATCTCAAACAGGAACTCGGGATCGAGCCTCTGGCCCATCTGACCTGCATCAACTCCAGCCGCAGCCAGATTGAACAGGTGCTGGTCAGGATGCGGGAGGAAAAGATCGAGAACATCCTCGCCTTGCGCGGTGACCGGGTGCCGGACGTCCCGCCCCAGACGGATTTTCATCACGCGGACGAACTGATGCGGTTCATCCGCCAGAACTACGATTTTTCGCTCGCCGGCGCCTGCTATCCCGAAGGGCATCCGGACAGCATCGATCTGCAGCAGGACACCGAGAGCCTCCGCCTCAAACAGGAGGCCGGCGCGGAATATCTTGTGACGCAGCTCTTCTTTGACACCGACACCTATTTCCATCTGCTGGACCGTACTGCAGCGGCCGGCGTAAATCTGCCGATCCAGCCGGGCATCATGCCCATTGTGCGGCTCAACCAGATCCAGCGCACCGTCGCCCTCAGCTCGGCCAGCCTGCCGGCCGCTTTCTCCAAGATGATTACCCGCTATGAGCAGGATCCCGACGGCCTTTACAAAGCGGGAATCCAGTATGCGGTCAGCCAGTGCCTCGCGCTGCTGGCCGGCGGCGCGCCGGGTGTGCACATCTACACCATGAACAATGCGGACGTCGCAAAACAGGTCTATGCGGGAATCCGCACCGCGCTGGGCAGGGAGGAAGCATGAGAAGAGAGCTGACCCTCACCCTGCCGCTGGACCGGCGCGAAATCTGCCGCTATCTGGGCTGTCCGCCGGATGAGGCGGCTTCCATAGAGCAGACGATTGCGCAGGCGGAGCAGCAGGTGCTGCAGCGGGCGGCACCGCGCTGCACCTTCGCGCGGTTTCCCCTGATACGGGGGGAGAATGGGACGCTCTCTTTTGGGCCAAAGATCCCCCTCGAGGGGAAGAATATCCGCCGCCATCTCGCGGGGTGCTATGACCTGATTCTGATGGCGGCGACCCTTGGCACTGCGGTGGACGAGCTGCTGCGCCGCGCGGCGGCACAGGATCTCGCTCGTTCCGTTTTGCTGGATGCGGTGGCATCGGTGGCGGCGGAACAGGCGGCCGCGCTGGCGGAGAACGCCGCGGCAAGGGCGCTCTGCCGAGAAGGAGAATACCACACCGGACGGTTTAGCCCGGGATATGGAGATCTGCCGATCGAGCTGCAGCGCAGGATCATCCCGCTGCTCGATGCGCCGCGCCAGATCGGACTTGCGGTGACCCGTTCCCTGATCCTGACCCCCCGCAAGTCGGTGACGGCCCTGATCGGGGTTGCAGATCATCCGGTGACCGGCAGCCTTGCCGGCTGTGACACCTGCCTTCTGCGGGAAAAATGTGAGTGGAGAAAGAGAGGAATGCCCTGTGGCGGAGAAACGAGCAACTGAACCTTATCTGATTTTGGACGGCGGCATGGGGACAATGCTTCAGCGCGCCGGCCTCGGCGGCGGAGAGCGGCCGGAGGTGCTCTCGATTACAAAACCGGAAAAGATCACCGCAATCCATGCAGCCTATCTCGACGCGGGTGCAGGGCTGGTCTACACCAACACCTTCGGGGCAAACCGGCTCAAGCTGGAGGGATGCGGCTATACGGTGGAACAGGTGGTGCGCGCCTCGGTACAGAATGCCCGGGCTGCGGCAGAGAGCCGGGGCGGCAGGGTTGCACTGGACATCGGCCCCTTGGGGGAGCTCTTGGAGCCGGCCGGAACTCTGAGCTTTGAAGAGGCCTATGAGATCTTTGCCGAGATTGTCCGCGCGGGCGCGGCAGCGGGCGCGGACCTCGTGGTGATCGAGACAATGACTGATCTCTATGAGGTCAAGGCAGCGGTGTTGGCGGCAAAGGAAAACAGCAGCCTGCCAATCTGGACGTCGATGACCTTTGAGGAGTCGGGGCGAACCTTTACCGGCTGCAGCGTCGAGGCGATGGCTGCTGTGCTGGAAGGGCTGCAGGTGGATGCCGTGGGGATCAACTGTTCGCTCGGTCCGGTTGAGATCCTGCCGATCGCGCAGCGGCTCTGTGAGGCGACCAGCCTGCCGGTCTTTATCAAGCCGAATGCCGGTTTGCCGGACCCCGAAACGGGAAACTACGACATCACCCCGGAGCTCTTTTGTGCCCAGATGCAGCCCTATCTCAAGCTCGGCACCTTTGCGCTGGGCGGCTGCTGCGGCACGACGCCGGAGTATATCCGTCTGCTGGCCGATCTTGTGGCGGACAGGACCCCGCCGCTCCGGCAGGTTGCCCGCCGCTCGGTGGTGTGTACCCCGACGCTGGTGCAGCAGGTCGACGGGTTGACGGTGGTGGGGGAGCGGATCAACCCCACCGGCAAAAAGCGGTTCAAACAGGCTCTGATGGACGGCGATATGGACTATATCCTGACACAGGCACTCAGCCAGCAGGAGGCCGGCGCCCAGATTCTGGATGTGAATGTCGGGTTGCCGGGTGTGGACGAGCCGTCGATGATGGAACAGGTTGTCAAAAGCATCCAGACGGTCTGCGATCTGCCGCTGCAGTTGGACTCCTCCAATCCGCAGGCGCTCGAGCGCGGACTGCGGGTTTATAACGGAAAGCCGATCGTCAACTCGGTCAACGGGGAGCAGAAGGTGCTGGACGCGGTGCTGCCGCTGTGCAGAAAATACGGTGCTGCGGTGGTCGGTTTGACTCTGGATGAAAAGGGGATCCCTCTTCTGGCAGAGGAGCGGCTTGCGGTTGCACGGCGGATTGTCGCTGCCTGTGACAATGCTAAAATCCCGCGGGAGGATATCTACATCGACTGTCTGACCCTCACGGCATCGGCACAGCAGAAAGAGGTCGCAGAGACGCTTCACGCGGTGCGGATGGTGAAAGAGGAACTCGGAGTGCGCACCGTCCTCGGCGTATCCAATATCTCCTTTGGACTGCCCAACCGGGAACTGCTCAACCACAGCTTCCTCACAATGGCTGCGGCGGCAGGGCTGGATCTCGCAATTATCAACCCGAACATCGGTTCGATGATGGATGCGGTGCGGGCGGCCGATCTGCTGCTCTACCGGGATAAAAAGGCAAAGCGGTATCTGGAGGTATATGCCGATACCGCAAAGCCGCAGCCGACGGCGCCGCGGCAGGTGATCCGGATTGAGGATGCAATCTACCGCGGGCTCAAGGCGGAGGCGCGCAGCTGCGCGCAGTCGCTTCTCGCCCAGATGGGGGAGCTGCAACTCATCAATGAAAATCTGATCCCGGCACTGGACCGGGTAGGGGTGGATTTTGAGACGGGACGCCTCTTCCTCCCGCAGTTGCTGCAGGCGGCAAGCGCGGCGCAGGCGGCTTTTGATGTGGTCAAGCAGGAGATCCTCGCCCGCGGCAAACCGCCGGTGAGCAAAGGAAAAATCCTCGTCGCGACCGTCAAGGGGGACATCCATGACATCGGCAAGAATATCGTCAAGGTAATCCTCGAAAACTACGGCTACGAGGTCACCGATCTGGGTAAGGACGTGCCGCCGGAGAAGATTGTGGCGGAGGTGGAAAAACGCGGCATTCGGCTGGTGGGCCTCTCTGCGCTGATGACGACCACCCTGCCGAGTATGGAGGAGACGATCCGCCAGCTGCGCAAGGCACGGCCGTTCTGCAAGATCTTCGTCGGCGGTGCAGTGCTCACCCCCGACTATGCAAAGCGAATCGGCGCCGATTATTACGCCAAGGACGCCAAGCAGTCGGTGGATATTGCAAAAACGGTTCTCGGCTAAGAAGAGAGGCGGCCATAAGCTACGCAGCAATAGAGCCTAGGCACAGGAATAAGCACAAAAAAGGGGGGCGATTCCATAGTATTTGGAATCGCTCCCTTTTTTGCGCATTATTGCAGATTTTCGCCTTTGTAGGAAGCGAGCAGCGCCAAAAAGTCAGCGGCATACCGCTCGCATTTTGCCTTTCCGACCCCGGGCACCTGCAAAAACTCCGCTTCGCTCTTTGGCATCATGGCGCAGATGTTTTGCAGTGTCACATCGGTGAAGATGACAAAGGCCGGCACGCCGGCGCGCTTTGCCAGCGAGAGCCGCAGCTCCTTGAGCCGGGCCAGAAGGGAGGCGTCCACCGGCCCCTGTGCGGCGCCTTTTTTCTGTTTTGCGGTGGCGGGATGTGTGGAATGGGTGCGGGGATTCGGGCGGTGGAGCATCAGCGGGGCGGGATGCGCGAGAAAATCCCGGCCGGCATCAGTCAGGCTGAGTACAGGGCGATCGTCCTGCGTCCTCGTGAGAAACCCATCCGCAAGGAGCAGCGAGAAGAGCGCGCGCAGCTGTTCGCGGTCCCAGTCTGCCAATGCGCCGTATTCCGCACTGGCAGCCAGCGCGCCGTACAGCAGCCTTTCGTTTTTTGCACCGCGCAGCAGATCGATCCAAGTAGTGATTCCAAACCGGCGGCTCGTTGCAGCAATCGCGCGCAGCGCGCAGGCAGCGGCATCCGATGCGTCCAACAGCTCAAATCCGGCTTCGCAGACCGAACAATGCCCGCAATAGCTGGCGGGATGTTCTCCGAAATACCGCAGCAAAAATTCTCGGAGGCAGCTGTGCGCGGTGGCGTAAAAGGTCATCTGCCGCAGCCGCTCTTTATCCCGCTGCCGGATTTCAGCTTGCTGTTCGGGGGAGAGATCGGGATTTGGCTCGCTCTGATCGATGAGAAACTGGTTGGTGATGACATCCCGCCCGCTGTACAGCAGGATGCAGTCGGCAGGGGAGCCGTCCCGCCCCGCACGCCCGGCCTCCTGATAATAGCTCTCGATATTCTTCGGCATATTGTAGTGCAGGACAAAGGAGACGTTCGACTTGTCGATGCCCATTCCGAACGCGTTGGTCGCCACCATGATCCGGGCGCGGTCGTAGACGAAATCATCCTGATTGCGCCGCCGCTCCTCCGGATCCAGCCCCGCATGGTAGCGCACGGCGGAAAAACCGTCCTCGCAAAGCCGCTCGGTGACCTCTTCCACCGTTTTGCGGGTCAGACAGTAGATAATCCCGCTCCTGTCCGGATGGGAGAGAAGGTATTGGCGGACAGCGGCGTATTTGTCAGTGGGGGAGAGCACGCCAAAATAGAGGTTTGGACGGTCAAAGCCGGTCACCAGAACCTTGAGGTCTTGCAGCTGCAGCAGCCGTAGAATATCCTCCCGCACCTCGCCGGTTGCGGTCGCGGTGAAAGCGCCGACCACCGGGCGGTGGGAAAGCGTCTTGATGTAGTCCGGAATTGCGAGGTAGCTCGGCCGGAAGTCCTGTCCCCACTGGGAGACACAGTGCGCCTCATCGACACAGACTATGTTGTTTGTCGGTGCGGCGCCCACCGAGAGGAAGCCGGAGGTCATCAGCCGTTCGGGTGCGACATAGATGATCTTGTAAATCCCATTGCGGGCGTTTTCCAGCGCTTTGCGGCACTGGCGCTCGGTCAGTGAGGAGTTGATGTAGGCCGCCCGCACACCGGACTGTACCAGAGCGCCGACCTGATCCTTCATCAGTGAGATCAGCGGCGAGACCACGATCGTGATGCCGGGCATCAGCAGGGCAGGCAGCTGGTAGCAGATCGATTTTCCCGCGCCGGTCGGCATGATTCCCAGCACATCCTGACCGCCGAGCAGGCTGTCAATCAGGCTGCGCTGGCCGGGACGGAAGTCGGGATAGCCGAATACGTCGCGCAGAAGCTGCTGTTCTTGATCCATAAAAGCTCCTTACAAGATGATGCCGCCGGGACGCAGAGCGCCCCGGCGGCAGTTTCTGAAAAAAGAAAGATCAGTGGGTGTAGCTGAGATCGGCCGGCGTCCAGTTGGCGAGGACGGCGCACATATCCTTTGCAACCTCCCGCGCACCGGGCAGGTCGTGCTCGCGGTAGTTGCCGCACTCCTCCTCATGGCTGCCGGGGATCTCTCCCTCAAACTGCGCGATAAAAGCGAAGCTCTCCCGCACAAGGTCGATGGCCTGCTGCTGGGTGAGCCCGCGCACCAACAGGTAGAAGCCGGTGCGGCAGCCCATCGGACCGACATAGATCACGCCGTCCTGATACGCAGAGTTGCGGGCGTAGGTGGCAAACAGATGCTCAAAGGTATGCATCGCGCCGCAGGAGAGATAGTCCCCCTGATTGGGGCGCTTCATCCGGATATCATAGGTCACGACGTCGCCGTCCACCCGGGAGGTGTACATCCCCTTTTGCAGCTTGGTGTGATCCACCGTAAAACTGGCGATCCGCTTCATAGACGCGGCAGATTGATTCATAGATAACAGGGTCCTTTCTGGGTAAAATTATTCCGGCATCGCGCGGATGAGGCCGCGCTCTGCGTCGACAACCACCTTCGCACCGTCCTTCAAACGGCGGGTCGCGCCGATGGCGCCGACAATGACCGGCTTCTCCAAGGTCAGACCGACAATGGCGGCATGGCTGTTGAGGCCGGGTTCTTCGGTGATGACGGCAGCGGCCTTTTTCATCTCTTTGAGAATGGAGTTGGTGGTCGAGGGAACAACCAGAACATTGCCGGGGTGGAACTTTGTCTTGACGTCTGCCTCGGATTTGCAGATGCAGACCTTTCCGACGCCAACCAGTCCTCCGACCCCGACGCCGGAGAGGAGGGAAGAGCCGACCAGATGCGCCTTGATCATATTGGTGGTGCCCGAAATGCCGACCGGAACGCCCGCAGTGATGACCGCCATGTCCCCCTCCTTGAGATAACCGGCCTTCTGCGCCAGATCGGCAGAGGTCTCGAT
Organism: uncultured Pygmaiobacter sp.; assembly: GCA_944388335.1. Taxonomy (GTDB): domain Bacteria; phylum Bacillota; class Clostridia; order Oscillospirales; family Ruminococcaceae; genus Pygmaiobacter. The sequence goes on along the minus strand of CALXIJ010000117.1, from coordinate 7,917 downwards.
CAGCTCGTCGGTGGTGTTGACAATCGGCATAATCAGCGGGATAACGCCCCAGGAGAGGCTCAGATGCCGGTAGGTCTGCTCATTTGTGACGCAGGCGATGATCGGGGTGGTGGGCCGGTATTTGCAGAGCAGACGGGCGGTGCTGCCGCTCTTTGAGACGGTGACGATCGCTTTCGCCTTGATGTCCATCGCGGTGGTGCATGCGGCGTGGGCAATCGCATCGGTGATCCCCATGTGATCGTCCAGACCACGGTTGCGCAGCTGTTTGTCGTAGTTGATGTCGCTCTCGGTGCGCTCGGCAATCGCAGACATTGTCTTGACGGCTTCGACGGGGAAGCGGCCTGCGGCGGTCTCGCCCGAGAGCATGATGGCCGAGGTGCCGTCGTAGATTGCATTGGCGACGTCGGTTGTCTCCGCGCGGGTGGGGCGGGGGTTATTGATCATCGACTCGAGCATCTGGGTTGCAGTGATGACCGGCTTGCCGCTGTTGTAGCAATGCCAGATGATGTTCTTCTGGATGATGGGAATCTCGGTGAAATCGATCTCGACGCCCATGTCGCCGCGGGCGACCATGATGCCGTCGGAAACAGCGAGAATCTCCTCGATGTTCTGCACACCCTCGCGGTTTTCGATCTTGGCGATGATCCGGATATGGTCGCACTTGTGCCGATCCAGAACTTCGCGGATGTCAAGAACATCCCGTGCGCAGCGGGTAAAGGAGGCGGCAATAAAATCGAATCCATTCTCAATGCCAAAGACAATGTCCTTTTCATCCTGCTTGCTCAGGTAGGGCATGGAGAGCCGCACGTCTGGGACATTGACGCTTTTGCGGTTGGAGACATACCCGCTGTTTCGGACGATGCAGTGGATATCGGTGCCCTCGATGGAATCGACGGTGAGTTCAATCAGGCCGTCGTCCAGCAGCAGACGGGTGCCGACCGAGACATCCTGCGGCAGATCTCGGTAGCTGATGGAGCAGATCTCCTCGGTGCCCTCCACCGCGCGGGTGGTCAGGGTAAACCGGGAACCCTTTTTCAAAAACACCTTGCCCTCCGCAAAATCGCGCAGCCGGATCTCCGGCCCTTTGGTGTCGAGCAGTGCGGCGATCGGCTGGTTCATCTCCTCGCGGACCTTGCGCAGCATATTCAGCCGGCGCAGGTGTTCGTCATAGCTGCCGTGAGAAAAGTTGAAACGTGCGACATTCATGCCGGCCTCGATCATTTGCCGCAGCGTCTCCTCGCTGTCGGTAGCAGGCCCAAGCGTACAGATAATCTTGGTTTTTCTCAAAACGGGACCTCCTCTTCATTTCTTGTTAAGGGGCGATAAAAATGTCTAAATATTCTTTAGTATACATCATTTGAATTTCTTTGGCTATAACTTTCCTCAAACTTTACGATTTCCAAAAAATATTGCAAAAAGTACGCATACCCATAAAATGTGCACAACAATATCATTGTTCCCCAAAAGGATTTGTGTTACAATGAGAAACACAGAGTTTCTGGTGTAAATTTTGAAAGAATAGGAGTGTAGCGGAAGCTATGTCAAAAAGAGTTTTTGTAATTGTTCTGGACAGCTTCGGAATCGGCGCGGAGCCGGATGCCGCCGCTTTTGGAGATGAGGGCACCAACACGCTCGCTGCGATTGCCGGGGATCCCAACTTCAACTGCCCCAACATGGGCAAGATGGGCCTGTTCAACCTCGACGGCGTGACGGTGGGGCAGAAGTGCGATGCACCGATCGGCGCCTTTGCCCGTCTGCAGGAGCAGAGCATGGGCAAGGATACCACCATCGGCCACTGGGAGATTGCCGGTGTGGTCAGCCCCAAACCGCTGCCCACCTTCCCGGACGGTTTCCCCGCGGAGCTCATCGCGGAGTATGAGGCCAAGACCGGCCACAAGGTGCTCTGCAACAAGCCCTATTCCGGCACGCAGGTGCTCAAGGACTATGGCGAGCAGGCGATGGCGGAAGATGCGCTGATTGTTTATACCAGCGCGGACAGCGTCTTTCAGGTTGCCGCGAACGAGGAACTGGTCCCCGTTCCCGAGCTGTATCGCTACTGCGAGATTGCCCGTGAGATGCTCAAGGGCGAGTATGGGGTCGGCCGTGTCATTGCCCGTCCCTTCCTCGGCAAGACCGCGGACACCTTCTATCGCACCACCAACCGCCATGATCTGAGCCTCAAGCCGCCTCGTGCGACCATGCTGGACGTCCTCAAGAACGCCGGCAAGGACGTGATTGCAGTCGGCAAGATCTATGACATCTTCGACGGCGAGGGTGTCACCGAGAAGATCAAGACCACCGGCAACACCAACGGTATCGCCTTTACCAAGGCGCTGCAGACCCGCGACTTTGAGGGGCTGGCCTTTGTCAATCTGGTGGACTTCGATATGCTGTATGGCCACCGCCGCAATGTGCCCGGCTATGCTGCTGCCGCCACCGAGTTTGATGAGTTCCTGACCGATTTCATCCCCGGTATGCGGGACGACGACATCCTGATTGTCACCGCGGACCACGGCTGCGATCCCTCCTACACCAAGACCACCGATCACACCCGTGAGTATGTGCCGATGCTGATCTGCGGCAAGAAGGTCAAGGCGGGAGTCAATCTCGGGACCAAGCAGGGCTTTGGCACCATCGCCCGCACCGTCTGCGAGTATCTGGGTGTTGAGAACGACCTCGACGGCGAGAGCGTCCTGTCCGAGATCATGGCCTAATTTTTACGGATAGATTCAGGCTTCATTCGAAAAAATAACAAAGAGCGCGGAGCAAAACTGCCGATTTTGGCAGCGGCTTCGCGCTCTTTTATTCCGCAGAGATCAGATTTTCTGACTTCCGGTCGACCAGACATGGGGCCCGGAGGCGGCATCGGCGGTGTTTTGAGCCATGACGCCGACCAGAGGATGGGGAAGATAGAGCTCTTCGAGATAGCGGCACTCCTCATCAGAGAGCTTCAGATCGACGGCATTGGCGGCGCCGTCGACCTGTTCCGGTCGGGTCGCCCCCACCACCGGCGCGCTCACCCGGGTGAGCAGCCAAGCAAGAGAGATTTCAGTCATCGAGACGCCGCGCTGATCGGCGAGTTCTGCCACCCGCGCGATGATCCGGCTGTCCTGCTGCGCCGTCGCGTCGTATTTCAGATGGGCATAGCTGTCCTCCCGCAGACGGCGGGAATCCTCGCCGGGATGTTTGGACAGCCGCCCACCCGCAAGGGAGCTGTATGGGGTCAGCGCGATATTTTCCTCCCGGCAGTAGGGGACCATCTCCCGCTCCTCTTCCCGGAAAATCAGGTTGTAGTGCCCCTGTACCGAGACGAATTTCGCAAACCCCTCCCGCTCGGCAATCGCATTTGCCTTAGCAAGCTGCCACGCAAAGCAGTTGGAAATCCCGATCGATCGAACTTTCCCGGCTTTTACCGCCCGATTCAATCCCTCGAGAATGTCGTAAATCGGGGTCCTGTGGTCCCACATGTGATAGATGTACAGATCGACATAGTCCATCCCGAGATTCTGCAGGCTCTTGTCCAGCATCCGCGCGACATGCTGCTGGCCGGTGATGCCGGACGCGATTTCCTCATCGGTGCGGGGCAAAAATTTCGTCGCGACGACAACCTGATCCCGCTTTGCAAAGTCGCGCAGCGCACGGCCGAGATACTGCTCGCTGGTGCCGCTTTGGTAGGCGATGGCGGTATCGAAAAAGTTGATGCCGCGCGCAAGGCCGTGACGGATGACCCTGCGGGAATTCTCCTCATCGAGGGTCCAGCTGTGTTGCCCTTGCTTTGGGTCCCCAAACCCCATGCATCCCATACAGATGCGGGAAACGGTCAGATTACTGTTGCCGAGCTTTGTGTATTCCATCTATACTCCCCCTTTGAACCGGTGTTCCTCTCGCTGGATAAAAAATAGTAGGTGAAAGTCCTTTCACCTACTATTGTACTCTGATGCCGATTGATGTCTAATACTTATTTTATATCGAGTATGATACGCGGAGAGAATACTTTTCAAATCAGTGCTCTCAGTGTTCTCAGTGTCCTCAGTGCTCTCAGTGCCCTTGTCCCGCTGAAGCGCAATCTGCACGGGTGAATAAGGTGACCGATTCCACATGTTTTGTTCTGGGGAAGAGGTCAACCGGCTGCAGGCGTCTTGGCAAATATCCGCGCTGCGCGAGCAGTTTGGCGTCCCGCGCGGCAGTGGCGGGGTTGCAGCTGACCATGACGACCCGGGAAGGGGACATCTCTGCGACGGCGTCGATTGTCCGCAGATCACATCCCTTGCGGGGCGGATCAAGCAGAATCAGGCTGGGGCGAAGTCCATCTTGTGCCAGTTGTGCTGCCGCAGTGCCGGCATCGGCGCAGAAAAACGCAGCATCCGCGACCCCCATCTTCTTCGCCGCGCGCCGGGCGCTCTCGATTGCGGAGGGGACAATCTCCACCCCGATGACTCGACCCGCCTCCCGCGCCATCGAGAGGCCGATGGTGCCGGCGCCGCAGTAGAGATCGAGCAGCAGATCTTCCGGTTTCGGGTCGGCAAACTGCTTTGCCACCCCATAGAGCTGGCGGGCGCCGTCGGTGTTTACCTGATAGAAGGAATAGGGGGTCAGTGCGACGGGAACCCCGCACAGGGTATCTTCAAGGACGCCGGGGCCATAGAGGACCCGCTGTTCCTTGCCCAAAATGACATTGGTGTTTTGAAGATTGAAATTCAGAATAACCGTCTGCACCGCGGGAAATGCCGCGCACAGCCGCTGGACCATCTCCTCCTCAAAGGGGAGCTTTCTGCCGTTTGCAACAATGCAGACCATGACCTTGCCGCTCTCTTTTGCGTGGCGCAGATAAAGGTGGCGCAAAAGACCTCGGCCGGTTCTCTCGTCGTAGACCGAAATCTTTTTTTCGGTAAAAAAGCGACAGAGAAATGCAGAGATTTCATTTAGAAGCGCCGGCTGCAGCAGACAGTCGGGACAGGGAATAACCCGGTGGCTGCGGGGAGCGAAAAAACCCGCACGAACTTCGCCGTTCGCATCGACGCAGAGGGGATACTGCACCTTATTGCGGTACCGGTCAACATCGGGAGAGGGCAGGCAGGATTCCGCCCGGAGAGAAAAACCGCCGATCCGATCAAAAGCGTCCTGTACGAACTGGGTCTTGGCGGCGAGTTCCGCGGAATAGCGCAGATGACGCAGCGCGCAGCCGCCGCAGCGGCCAAATGCGGGACAGTCAGGCTCAATTCGATCCGGACCGGGAGCGATCAACTCGGTCAGAATGCCGAACGCATAGTTTTTCTGCACTTTTGCAATCCGCACCCGTGCGCGATCCCCCGGCGCGGTAAAGGGGACAAAAACGGCGCACCCATCGATATGGCCGACACCGTTGCCGTCATTCGAGAGGGCGGTGATCTCCATCTCGAGGATCTCATTTTTAACCATTGGAGCCTCCTTGACTAGAGGATTGCAGCTGTGTACCGTCCGCTGGCGCTGCGGCCGACTGCGCGGTGCCCGATTCGGCAGCGGTGATGATCTCAACCGGCAGCAGCGCGCGGCGAACTTCGTCCAGACGCTGCCCGGTGCCGTCGGTGGCGTCCCGGCCATGCGAGACATTCTCGGCAAATGCCGCCGCGCGGGCAGCGGTGTTCTGGGTGTCAAAGCGGCTGTATGCCAATAGAGAACCGGCAGAGAGGAGCTCTGCGGCCCCATCCGGTTCCCCGAATGCCGCAGCCGGCACGCCGGCGCTGGCGCAGGACGCAGCCACACCGGGCGCAAGGGAGGGATCCGCAATGAGGACGAGATCAGTTGAGCCGGAAAGCATCAGCTGAGCAGAAATCATGGCGGCAGGGTCCTCTCCGGCGTCAAGATCGATCGTGAGAAAGACGGGGTCGTCGCTGTATACGCCGTAGTTTTCAAAGATCCGCAGCACGGCCTCGGCCCGGCTGTCCTCTGTGCTGCCGCAGATCACAACAACGGTCTGCAGCAGCTTGTCCGCATTGCGGTCAGAGATCTGTCCGCTCTCCCAAAAGCGAAACAGCGTTTCCCCGAGCTGCTCCCCCTCGCTTTCGGGATTGGTGCCGAGATACCAGCACTTGTCATACCGCGCCATCTGATCCTCTTCCGGCTGGGCGCCGAGAAAAATCAGCGGCAGGCCGATCTCTGATGCCGCATCCAGATATTCTTCGGCCTGCTGGGACCGGGAGAGGCAGATCACGGCGGCGGTGAAGTCCTCCTCCTCCACGAGGGCGGAGAGCTGCTGCGGATCGGCGGGGATTTCTGCAGCATCGAGCCCGATTTCCGCTGCAGCCGCAAGCAGAGAGTCGACATCCGGCATCTGGATCTCTTCGGATCCGTCGCTTGTATCAATGACCGCAAGGGAGGGGCTTTGGGGAAGGACAAGGGCGCCAGAGTCCCCGCAGCCGACTAAAAAACAGAGAAAAAGCGCCGCGGCGGCAAGAGCTGCGCGGCCTTTTTGCTTTTTCAGATGCGTTGCCGGGGAAAGATTCATGGCTGATTTGCCTCCCTACTGGAAATGTATCGGCTCGGGGGAACGCCCTTGCTCTTTTTGAAGACGCGGGAAAAATAAAATTGATCGAAGAATCCGACCGAGGTGGCAATCTCTGCGATCGAGAGGTTGCCGCGCTTGAGCAGATAGCAGGCCTCGTTGATCCGATAGTTGGTCAGATAATCGATGGGGGATTCCCCGATGTTGCTCATAAAAACCCGGTAGAGATGGCTGCGGGAGATGCCGACCGCCTTGGCGATGTCGTCGATCGTGATGTCATGGGAATAGTTGAACTGGACAAACTTGATCGCATTGGTGACATAGACGCTGCTGTTGGACTGCGCGCGGCTTTCGGTGTGGTCGTTTTCCTTCATCAGCTCGGCCAAAAAGATATAAAGATAGCCGACCATCAGCGCCTCGCTGTAATTTTCCGGCCCGCGGGAGAGAAAAATGTTGAACAGGGTATTTTTGATCTGCTCCGGATTTTTGCAGCTGTGAACGGGACAGTCCGCAGAGAAGGGCAGCTGGAGCGCCAGCTTGTTCGCATTGGAGCCATTAAACCCAACCCAGTAATACTCCCACGGATCTTCCTGATCGGCGGTGTAGCTGATCAGCTGGGAGGGCTTGGCGAGAAAGACGTCGCCGCTCTTGACTTCATAGGTGGTGTTGTTGACCAGATAGGTCCCTTTGCCGTTTGCCACATAGTGGATGAGATAGTGGTCCCGCACACCGGGACCCCACGAGTATCCTTTTTCACAGCGCTGAAGACCACAGTTATAGATGGATAATTCGATGTTGTTTGTCTGCGTCTGCTTGAAGCTCTGCTTATAAATATTTGACACCTCAATCCCCCCTCTATCCGGCGGCAAATGGTACGATTAAAAATATTGTACCAGAAGCCCCAACAAAAGTCCATAAACTCAGCCCTGTATCACAACAAATTCCTCCGTTTACTGTGCCGCTTTGGTTTGCTATAATGGAAATAAGAAGTTGAATCCGGCAAGCTGCCGGAAGAAAGTAAAAAAAATGAGGTGAGGGCATCATGCTGAAAACAAGCCAACTGATCGGCAGGATCCAAGAGGGCGCTTATGATGATACCTTCCGCGGGATGTACAACGCGGATGAGTCGGGCGTTGCGCACCAGAGAGAACGGTATGTCGCCGCGATCCGGCGGTTCGAAGAGCTGTACGGCGCAGACCGGGAGGTGACACTCTATTCCGCGCCCGGACGCACCGAGATCGGCGGCAATCACACCGATCACAACAACGGCATTGTCATGGCCGCCGCGGTCAATCTGGACATCATCGCGGTGGTCTCGCAGAACGGGAGCAAAACGGTGCGGGTCAAGTCCCACGGATTCCGGGATGCGGATGTGGTCGATCTGACCGAAAGTGCGGTCAACGAGCGGGAATTCGGACGCAGCAGCGCGCTGATTC
>CALXIJ010000116.1 GCA_944388335.1 uncultured Pygmaiobacter sp. | reverse complement strand
AGCTACAATGAGGGCAAAAAGATTCTGTTCGAGGGCGCGCAGGGCACCCTGCTCGACCTTGACATGGGCACCTATCCGTTTGTCACCAGCAGCCATCCGGTGGCCGGCGGCTTTGCAATCGGCTCCGGCGTCGGCCCGCGGATGATCGACGAGGTCATCGGGGTTGCGAAAGCCTATACCACCCGGGTGGGCGAGGGGCCCTTCCCCACCGAGCTGTTCGACGAGGTGGGTCAGTTGATCCGGGATAAGGGGCACGAGTACGGCACCGTCACCGGGCGTCCCCGCCGCACCGGCTGGTTTGACGCGGTGATTCTGCGGTACGCCGTGCGGGTCAACGGCCTGACCCAGCTGGCGATCAACAAGCTGGACACCCTCGCCGGGGTGGGCGATCTGAAGGTCTGCACCGCCTACGAGCTGCCCGACGGCACCCGGCTGACCGAGTACCCCGAGTCGCTGGAGGTCCTCGCCGACTGCAAGCCGGTCTATGAGACGATCCCCGGCTTCACCGAGGACATCTCGGGCTGCCGCTCCTTTGACGAGCTGCCCGAGAGCTGCAAGCGGTATATCGCCGAGCTGGAAAAGCTCTGCGACTGCCACATCTCGATGGTCGGCGTCGGCCCCGCGCGGGAGCAGAACCTGCTGCGCGGCTGAGCGTTGTCGCGCCGGCGGCTGTCTGTGCGCTGCCGTCTTTTGCGGGCGGCCCGGCGAACACGGCCGGAAAGCCGCTTTCCTTTGCCGCTTTTCTGCTTTTGTGCAAAACTTCCGCAAGAGTCTTCCGTCTCCCCTTGGGGGGCGGGAGGCTTTTGTTTTTTCCCCCCGCGCGGTATAATAGAGCCAAACCGATCCACCAACAAGCGAAAAGGAGCGATCAAAATGGCAAAACTCACCTATCAGGGGCACGGCAGTCTGCGGTTTGTCTCAAATGGGGGGATGGTGCTGTATCTGGATCCCTTTGCCGGGCAGGGATATGATCTGCCGGCCGACCTGATCCTTGTCACCCACGACCACCACGACCACAACCGGGTCGATCTGGTCACCCAAAAGCCGGGCTGCGAGATTCTCACCTTCCGCGAGGCGCTCGCCGGCGGGGAGTACCACAGCTTTGTGCGGGGGGACTTCTCGATCCGGGCGGTGCCCGCGGCGAATCAGAACCACGACCCCGCCTGCTGTGTCGGCTTTCTGATCGAGGTCGACGGCAAAAAGGTCTATGCCGCCGGGGACACCTCCATTACCGAGGCGATGGCCGGTTTTGCCGCGCTGGGGCTGGACTGGGCGCTGCTGCCGATCGACGGGGTCTACAACATGGATCCGAAAGAGGCCTCCCGCGCGGCGGCGCTGATCGGCGCCGCCCACAGCGTGCCGATCCACATGAAGCCGGGCGCGCTCTTTGACGAGGCGATGGCCGCCCAGTTTGACGGCCCGGGCAAGACGGTGCTGCGGGCCGGGCAGACGGTGGAACTGTAAGTTTTGCATCCCGCGCGGGCAGGCGGCGGCTCCGCCTGCCCGTATTTTCTGGGAAAAGATCGGACGGAAGGGGAGGATTTTGGTATGAAGCGGCTCATCTGTGCGCTGCTGGCAGCGCTGCTGCTCTGCTGCCCGGTGCTGGCGGAGGAGGGGGTGCTCTCCGAGTCCCAGCTGGCCGAGATGGAGGCCATCTCGGCCTCCGATCCGCTGGCGGTCGATTTCGCCGCGCTAAAAGCGGGACTTTCGGGGATGGCGGACCAGCTCTCGGCCGAGGGGGCGCGGCAGGCGGATCCCGCCAAGACCGCCTCTTTTGACGCGATGGCCGACCGGGCCCAGCTGCTCTGCTATGCCGCCGCCGAGGCGCTGAGGGAGCGGCACGACGCGAGTTACGACATTCAGGGCTATCTCGACCTGACCGCGCAGTATGTCGCCCGCTGTTTCTGGCAGCTGGCGCGGCTGGACGAGGCGGCCCAGAACACCAGCGCCTACAAGGAGCATCTCGCGCAGGCGGGCCAGCTGTACTACGACTGTGCGGTCCAGTGCGGGGTGGACGACGGCTCCTCCTTTGCGGTGCCGCAGGAGGATTTTGACCTGCTGCTCGCCTACTGCGCCTATTCGGGGGAGACCGGCGGCATCGGCCGCTCGCTGGTCAACGAGCTGCTCAGCTATGAGGCGATCCACGGCCAGCACAGCTTCACCGATTTCTACCTCGCCAACGAGGAGGAGATCGACCGGCTGCTGGCCGACACCGGCGCCTCCCCCGCCGACTATCCCGACCGCGGAATCTACTCGATCGACGGCAGCCTGTGGGAGATCGGGGAGGTCGTCTTTGACGGCAAGACCCCCTATGTCGCGTTCGCCGATTTTCTCAACCGGCTCGGCGGCATCGATCTGACCGACTACGCCGCGAACGCCGACGGCCGCTCGCTCCACTGGCAGCTCTACGGGGACGACATCCGGGCCGATGAGACCCGGGTGCTGCTCAACGGGGAGGCGGTCGAGCTGGCCGACGCCCCCTTCTGGGCCGGCGGGCGGCTCTACCTGACGCTGGCTGACGCCTCCTACCTCGCCTGCGCCGAGACGCCCTCGCTCGAGCCCCTCCGCT
>CALXIJ010000115.1 GCA_944388335.1 uncultured Pygmaiobacter sp. | reverse complement strand
GATCGACCTGCTGATCCCCCGCGGCGGCGCGGGGCTGATCCGGGCCTGCGTCGAGAACGCGACGGTCCCCTGCATCGAGACCGGCACCGGCATCTGCCACATCTATGTCGATGCGAGCGCCGACCCCGAGATGGCGGTGCGGATCCTCTTCAATGCCAAGACCAGCCGCCCCAGCGTCTGCAACGCGGCGGAGGACTGTCTGGTACACGAGGCGATCGCGCCGGTCTTTCTGCCGATGGCGGCCAATAAGCTGGAGGAGGCAGGGGTCGAGCTGCGGCTGGATCCCGGCGCCGCAAAAATAATTTCTGGAAAAGCGGCCGGTGTACACGATTTTGACACAGAATTTTTAGATTATATTCTGGGGGTCAAGGTGGTGCGGGATCTCGACGAGGCGCTGGCCCACATCGCGGCCCACTCCACCCACCACTCGGAGGCGATCATCACGCAGGACGAGGCGTCGGCCGAGCGGTTCTGCCGCGAGGTGGATTCGGCGGCGGTCTATGTGAATGCCTCCACCCGGTTTACCGACGGCGGGGAGTTCGGGCTGGGCTGCGAGATGGGGATCTCGACCCAGAAGATCGGCGCCCGCGGCCCGATGGGGCTGGAGGAGATCACCACCTATAAATATGTGATTCGGGGCAGCGGCCAGATCCGCTGAGCCCGCGGCGGCGCAGCTGCCGCCCGGCATAGAAAGGATGATGACACAGAAGATGGCATATAAACGACAGACCAAGGAAGAAAAGGAACGGATGCGCCGGCGCCGGCGCCGCCAGCTGCTGGGCGGGGTGCTCTGCGTGCTGATTGTGTTCGGTGTGGCGAGCGTGATTTCCGCGGTCGGCCGGGTGGTCGGCAGCCTGTTTGACGACAGCGAGGAGCGCGCCGCCTATGAAAAGCTGCTCGCCCCGCTGGTCATGCTGGACCCGGTGCCCTTTGACAGCCTTGAGACCGCCGACCAGAACCTGCTGCTGCAGGCGGCGATCTGGGAGGCCATTTACAATGAGGACATCTCGGACGAGACCAAATATGAGCGGGATGAGTCCGGCGCACTGATTATGCCGGCGGTCGATGTGGACAAAAACGGCGCGCTGCTCTTTGGCCCGAACTATGTCCTCGAACACCACACCTTTGATGCCGATGGGATGCAGTTTGTCTATGACGAGGAGCGGCGGGGCTATATCATCCCGATCACCGGCACCACCAGCGCCTACACCCCAAAGGTGACCAAGATCAAGACCACGGTCAAGGAGAAGCGGGTCACGGTCGGCTATGTCGCGCCGCCCACCGGCTTCACGCTGGACGGCGCCCTCTCGACCGAGCAGAGCGAGCCCGCCTTCTACTACGACTATATCTTCACCCGTCAGGGGGACGGCTACTACCTGACCGCGATCACCACCAGCGAGACAAAGCCGAAGGAGGCGGCGTCCTCCTCCAGCGCGGCGCAGGATACCGCGCCGCTCGAGCAGGAGAATCAGACACAGCTGCAGCCGGATTCCATCGCCGCGGCAGCCTCCTCTTCCGATGCCGCCTGAGCGGGAGTGCCCGGCGCGCGGTTTGAGAAGAGCGAAAAAATAAAACAAGAGGGGCCCCAAGCAGCACAAGCTGTTTGGGCCCCTTTTTCTTCCCCAAAGAAACATCACAACAGGTCGGCGTGCGCGCTGGTGCTGGACAGGATGATCTGGGTGCTGGTCTGGCCGATCTTCTGGAACCGGTTGATCAGCCGCTCGAGGGATTCCATGTCATGGGTCGCGACGCTCAAAATATAGCTGTAATCCCCGGTGACATGGTGGCATTGCAGCACGGCGGGCTGCCCGCTGACCAGCTGCAAAAATTCGTCCCGCGCCGCGGGCGGCACCGACAGGCTGATCAGCGCGCGGATGCTGCGCCCGATCTTGGACAGGTTGATGACGGTGGTGTATCCCTCGATGATCTCCTCCTGTTCCAGCCGCCGGATCCGCTGGGAGACCGCCGGCGGGGTCAGCGAAACCTGCGCGGCGATCTCCTTGACGCTCATCCGGGCGTTCTGGGTCAAAAGGGTGAGAATCTGCTTGTCTAATGTATCCATTTTTAGTGAATCCTCCAAGTTTTATGAAAAGTAAGCAGTGTGACAATAAGCTGAATTGCAAATTTGTTTTATAAATATTTTCTTGATTTTATTTAATTATAGAAAAGAAAAAGAAAAAAGTAAACATAAAAAAGAAAAGTGCGGGGGGAAATTCACTTGACTTTTTGCTGCAAATGAATATCATAATAACTGTGATGCAAATCACCATCCTTTAGATACTTTCCCACCCCTCTATAAAAAACGAAAACAGCCGCCATTCCCGGGCGGCTGTTTTCGTTTTGTTGCAGTTTTTTGGGGCGAAAAGTTATCTCTGGTTGAGCATCCGCGCGGCGCGGGCGACCTGTTTTTCCGGGATCCGGCGGCGGAATGCGGTCATGCTCCGCACCGAAAAGGGCGGCTTTTCGGTAAAATCATCCAGCCCGATGAAGTATTGCAGATAAGGGCTCTCCTGAATCAGCATCAGGGTCTGCCGGTCGGACAGGCCCAGTGCGCGCTTGATGATCAGGCTGCCGAACGCACAGCGAAAGGGGATTGCCTCCTTGCCGCCCGGCGCAAACTGCGCCGCATAGGCGCGCTCCAGCTGCGCCCAGTCCAGCCGGTGCGCCAGCTTGACCCAGCGGTTGTCCTGCCGCAGTCGCTCCCGGAACGGAGAGAGATAGTGATAGACAGATAGCTGATCCTCCGAGTGACGATACATAAAGGACACCTTTCCCCCACTGCAGCCCGGGATGCGGCACCGAGATCCGTCGATGACAGGAGAGCGTCCGTCCGCGGCGGGCAAGCAGACTTTTTTCTATTGTAACACAAAACCGCCTGCGGGAAAAGATTTTTGGCAGGGTTTGATTTCTGTGTTATACTGGAAGAAAACGGTGCCGGGGCGCCCGACCGGGCGGCCCTCTTTTCGGCGAGGAGGAGATTGTTATGATCTGCAGTGCGGTGCATCATGTCGCGATATTGGTCAAGGATTATCAGAAGAGCCGCCATTTTTATGTGGACCTGCTCGGCTTTTCGGTTCTGCGGGAGAACTACCGTCCCGCCCGCGGGGACTGGAAGCTGGACCTCGCGGTGGGGGATACCGAGCTGGAACTCTTCAGCGCGCCGAATGCGCCCGAGCGGCCGACCCGCCCAGAGGCATTGGGACTGCGGCATCTGGCTTTCCGGGTCGAGAGCGTCGCACAGGCGGCGGCGCAGCTGAATGCGCTGGGCATCGAGACCGAGCCGATCCGGATCGACGAGTTCTCCCACAAGCCCTTTACCTTTTTCCGGGACCCCGACGGCCTGCCGCTCGAGCTGCATGAGTGAGCGGCAGCGCGGGGCCCTGAGGCAATGAGGTGCCTGAGACAATGAGACGCCTCAGATGACATGCCGCCTCCACGAGAAGAGGGGATCCCACCTTATAAGATACAAAACAGCGGAGCGGGCGCCGGGGGTTGCCCCCGTGGGGCAAACCCGGACGGAGAAGCTGCCCCGCGAATGCGCCGCATAAAAACACAGCAAGCATCGGAGGAGGAAGAGAGATGACCGAGCTGATCGTGCTCGACTTTGAAACGACCGGGCTGGATCCGGCAAAGGACGAGGTGCTGCAGGTCTCGATGGTGGATCAGGACGGATCGGTCCTGATGAACGAGTACTGCCGTCCTGAGCGGGTCACCAGCTGGCCGGATGCCGAGAAGATCAATGGGATCTCGCCGGAGCAGGTGGCCGGCTGCCCCGCCTTCCGCGCGCTGCTGCCCCGGGTGGTGGAACTGCTCGCCGGTGCGGGGCAGATCGTCGCCTATAACGTCTCGTTTGAGCGGGGCTTTCTTGACGCCTACGGGGTACAGACCGACCGGCTGCATTGGGCGGAGGATCCAATGCAGCTGTTTGCCGCGCGGATGGGCGGCCCGCGGCGCAGCCTGACGGCGGCGGCCGGCTATTTCGGCATCACCTTCTCGGCCCATGACGCGCTGGAGGACGTAAAGGCCACGCTGCGCCTCTATCAGGAGCTGACCGCCGCGCCGCTGCTCGAGCGGCTGATGGAGCGGGCCGTTCCCTCCGAGGAGCCGGAGCTGTTCACCTTTGAGGAGGAAGAGGACTGGCTGCGGCTGCTCAAGGCGCTGGGCCTTTGCGCCTTCACCGCCAAGACCCGCAAGGCGCTGGTCTATCACGGCCTGTTCTCGGACGGGCCGGTCCCCTGCGAGGTGGTCGGCTTTGAAAAGCCGCCGCTTTCGGAGGATTCCGCGGTGCTCGGGCTGCGGGTGTGGGAGAGGCTTCTGCGGGTCTGCGACGGCTATCTGCGGGAGATGCAGACCGCCGGTGCGTCCAAGGACGCAGCGTCCGCCGCCCAGTCCAAGCGCCGGGCGGCATCCTCTGCGCGCCGGGAAACGCCGTCCGGGACAAAGCGCGCCGGCGCGGGGGCGCCGCGGGCGTCCGGGGAGAAGCCGGCCGCAAAGGCGGGCGCAAAATCGGGCGGCAGATACGCGGCCTTTGCGGCGAAAAAGACCGATCTGCGCGCGCTGACCCCGAACCCCGACGCCGACCCGGAAAACCCCTTCTTTGGGCGGGCGGTGGTCTTTACCGGGGATCTCGCGCTCTCCCGGGCGGAGGCCGCGGCAGCGGTCGCCGCGCTGGGGGGAAAGGTGAAGTCCTCGGTCTCGAAAAATACCGACTATCTGGTGGTCGGGCAGCAGGAGGCCGGGCTGGTCGGCGCATCGGGCCACAGCACCAAGGAGCTGCGGGCCAAGGAGCTCAATGAGAGCGGCAAGGCCGAGATCCGGCTGCTGGATGAGGCGGCCTTTCTGGCGCTGCTCGGGCAGGCGGGAGCGGGCGGCGCGGCAGAAAAAGAAAAGTAAAAATGCCATGTGAGAATATAAGAGAAAACAAGAGATTGAGAGCGAAAACAGGAGATTAAAAACTGTAAATTAAAATAATCGGAAAATCTTGTTGACAAGCTGTTTGGCGGCTGTTATAATAGCAACTGCGGCCCTTAAAAAGGGCATTTCTCTGCCCCATCGGCGGGCAGGCTCGACTTTTTTCAAGATCATACGGGAGGAAATACGATATGAGCACAACCTTAGCTAAACCCGGCCAGATCGAGCGCAAGTGGTATATTCTTGATGCCGCCGGCAAGCCGCTGGGCCGTGTCGCCGCCAAGGCAGCTGTTCTGCTGCGCGGCAAGGACAAGGTCACCTTCACCCCGAATGTGGACTGCGGCGACCATGTCATCATCATCAACTGCGACAAGGCTGTTCTGACCGGCTCCAAGCTGGACAAGAAGTTTTACCGCACCCACTCTGGCTGGATCGGCGGCCTGAAGGAGATCAAGTACCGCACCCTGATGGCGGAGAAGTCCGACAAGGCGATGATGATCGCGGTCAAGGGGATGCTGCCCCGCAATACTCTGGGCGCCGCTGCGCTCAAGCGGCTGCGGGTCTACAAGGGCGCTGAGCACAACAACGCCGCCCAGAAGCCTGAAGTTTACGCACTGTAATAGGGGGTAACTAAGAGATGTACGAGACGAAACCTTATTTCTACGGCACCGGCCGCCGCAAATCTTCTGTTGCCCGC
The DNA here is from genome assembly GCA_944388335.1 of uncultured Pygmaiobacter sp. GTDB lineage: Bacteria > Bacillota > Clostridia > Oscillospirales > Ruminococcaceae > Pygmaiobacter. The sequence goes on along the minus strand of CALXIJ010000115.1, from coordinate 418 downwards.
GTCCGTGTGTACAACGGCACCGGCAAGATCACCGTCAACGACCGTGACATCGACGATTATTTCGGCCTTGAGACCCTCAAGCTGATCGTCCGTCAGCCGCTGGCGCTGGCCGAGATCGAAAACAAGTTTGACATTGTCGTCCGGGTTGCCGGCGGCGGTGTTTCCGGTCAGGCGGGCGCGATCCGCCATGGCCTCTCCCGCGCGCTGCTGCAGTATGATGAGAGCCTGCGGCCCGTGCTCAAGAAGGCTGGCTTCCTGACCCGTGATCCGCGCATGAAGGAGCGCAAGAAATACGGCCTCAAGGCAGCCCGTCGCGCTCCGCAGTTCAGCAAGCGCTGATTTCAATTCAAAACAGCTCAAAAACCCCGAAACCATGCGGTTTTCGGGGTTTTTCCTTTTCAGATCGTTTGCCCTGTTT
>CALXIJ010000114.1 GCA_944388335.1 uncultured Pygmaiobacter sp. | reverse complement strand
ACACCGCCAAGAACGACGTGGCCCGTGTTGAGGACCGCACCTTCATCTGCACCTCCAACAAGGCGGATGACTGCGCGATGGTCAACTGGATGGATCCCAACGAGATGAAGGCCAAGCTGCTGCCGCTCTACACCGGCGTCATGAAGGGCCGCACCATGTATGTCATCCCCTACTGCATGGGCCCCATCGGCAGCCCCTTCTCCAAGGTCGGCATTGAGGTCACCGACTCGATCTATGTCGTGCTGAACATGGACATCATGACCCGTGTCGGCGTCAAGGCGCTGCGTCAGCTGGGCGATTCCAACGACTTCGTCCGCGGCCAGCACGCCCGTGCCGACATCGATCCCGAGAACCGCTACATCGTCCAGTTCCCCGAGGACAACGCCATCTGGTCGATCAACTCCGGCTACGGCGGCAACGTCCTGCTGGGCAAGAAGTGCTTCGCGCTGCGGATTGCCTGCTATCAGGGCTACAAAGAGGGCTGGATGGCCGAGCACATGCTGATCCTCGGCCTCGAGGATCCCACCGGCCACATCGACTATATCACCGCTGCGTTCCCCTCGGCCTGCGGCAAGACCAATCTGGCCATGCTGATCCCGCCCGAGGTCTACGCCAAGAAGGGCTATAAGGTCTGGACCGTCGGCGACGACATCGCCTGGATGCACATCGGCGAGGACGGCCGGCTGTACGCGATCAACCCGGAGAACGGCTTCTTCGGCGTCGCGCCCGGCACCAACGAGAAGTCCAACCCCAACGCGCTGCACACCACGATGAAGGGCACCATCTTCACCAACGTTGCGCATAATCTGGCCGACAACACCGTCTGGTGGGAGGGCCTGGACAAGAACCCGCCCGAGGACGTGCAGGAGTGGACCGGTCTCGCCGTTGACGGCAAGAAGTATGTCGCCGAGGGCGGCAAGCTGGCCCATCCCAACAGCCGGTTCACCGCGCCCGCGGTCAACTGCCCCTGCCTGTCCAAGGAGTTCAACAACCCCGCAGGCGTGCCGGTTACCGCAATGATCTTCGGCGGCCGCCGCGCCAAGACCGCTCCGCTGGTTTACCAGAGCTTTGGCTGGAACCACGGCGTCTATGTCGGCTCCTCGATGGCGTCTGAGACCACCGCCGCCGCCGCCGGCGCTGTCGGCGTGGTCCGCCGCGACCCGATGGCGATGCGTCCCTTCTTCGGCTACAACGTGGGCGACTACTTCGCACACTGGATCGAGATGGGCCGCAAGCTGGGCGACAAGGCCCCCAAGATCTTCCACGTCAACTGGTTCCGCACCGATGACGAGGGCCACTTCATCTGGCCGGGCTTCGGCGACAACATGCGTGTCCTGATGTGGATCCTCAAGCGCTGCAAGGGCGAGGTCGACGCGGTTGAGACCCCGATCGGCTACCTGCCCAAGCCCGAGGACATCGACATCACCGGCCTGGACGGCATCACCCTCGACACCATCAAGGGCCTGCTGACCGTCGACAAGGATCTGTGGATGGAGGACGCCAACGGCGTCGAGGAGCTCTACAACCAGATCGGCGACCATGTGCCCGCCGAGCTGCGCGCCGAGCTCGCTGCTCTCAAGGAGCGCCTGTCCAAGTAAGAAAACCTTTCTCTTTCAAGACAATAGAAAAAAGGGCGAGCTGCCTTGCAAAGGGCGGCCCGCCCTTTTTTTGTCCCGCTGCGCGGCGCGGGCGATCTGCTGCCGGGACGGGGTGCTCACCATCCGGCTGCGCCGGTAAGGGGGATGCCGGCCTTTTGGTCGGCGTGAGAAAACAGCTGTCCGCCTATGGACAACCGGCCCGAAAGAAAGTATAATAGAGCCATTCAAATACAAAAGAGCCCGTGTGCCGCGTTTTGGAAAAACCTCCGACCGGCTCCGGGCCTTTTTCGGGAGGGAATTGAAGATGGACAGAATCGAGCAAAAGATCTGTGAGATCATCGACAGCAAAAAGGACGAGATCATCGCCTTCGGGCGGGATGTCTTCTGCCATGCGGAGCTGGGCTTCAAGGAGAAGCGCACCAGCGGCAGGTTTGTCGAGGCGATGGAGAAACTCGGGATGAAGCCCGAGACCGGCTATGCGATCACCGGCGTCAAGAGCTACCTCAAGCCGAAGGGCTCGGCCGAGGGACCGACCCTCGCGGTGATCGGCGAGATGGACGCGCTGCCCATCCCCAACCACCCCGATTCCTGGAGCGAGACCGGCGCCTCCCACTGCTGCGGCCACAACGCCCAGCTGACCGGTGTGGTCGGCGCGGCGATGGCGCTGGCGGATCCCGAGGTCGCGGCCGCGATGGGGGGCAACCTCTGCTTTATGGCGGTGCCGGCGGAGGAGTATGTCGACGTCGAGTACCGCACCGGCCTGATGAAGGAGGGCAAGATCCGGTACGGCGGGGGCAAGTGCGAGCTGATCCGGGTCGGCGCGTTTGACGACATCGACATCGCGATGGGCCACCACACGATGCCGGGGGTGGATTTCGGCATCTACAACAGCAGCTCCAACGGCTTTGTCAACAAGACGGTCACCTTCAAGGGACGCTCCGCCCACGCGGCGGCCGCCCCGCACGAGGGGCTCGACGCGCTCAACGCCGCCACCGCCGCGATGGTCAACATCGCGCTGCAGCAGGAGAGCTTCCGGGACGAGGACACCGTCCGGGTCCACGGCTTCATCTCGGCGGGCGGCACCGCGGTCAACGTCATCGCCGACCATGTCACGATGGAGTACTCGGTCCGCGGCAAGACCGCGGAGGCCTTCAAGGACGCCTCGATGAAGGTCGACCGCTCCCTCAAGGCGGCGGCGATGGCCACCGGCTGCGGGGTCACCATCGAGACGCTGCCCGGCTATATGCCCGGCGTGCACAACCCGCACGAGGAGGTCCTGAGCAGCGTGCTGGACGATCTGACCGATGACAAGTACAACAAGCGCCGGGATATGGGCGCGGGCGACCACATGACCGGCAGCGACGACTTCGGCGATGTGGCCACCCTGATGCCGCTGATCCACTTCTACACCGGCGGCTACACCGGCAGCCTGCACAACCCCGACATCCGGGTCACCGACGAGTATCTGGCCTATGTCGTCACCGCGAAGATCTTCGCGCTGACCGCCTACCGCCTGATGAAGGACGGCGCGGCGAAGGCGAAGGAGAACATCGCCGACTACAAGCCGAACATGACCAAGGAGGAGTACCTCGCCTTTATGGAGAGCATGCTCACCACCGAGGTGGTCGAGCCCACCCCGCTGCCGATCGTCGGCAAATAAATCGAGAAAGTCCGAGCAGCAGAGCGGCGCGCACCGGTGCAAGAGCGGTGCGCGCCGCTCTTTTGCGCCTGCCTTCCTCGGATCCGGGCTGCGCTTTTCCCAAAATCCGTGACATTTAAAGTCAAAATTTGTCCTTTCTGCTGGACAATCGCGGACGAAGCGATTATAATAAACTCATTAAATGCTTTGCGTTGACGCATTGAAGCGGCAAAATGCCGCCTTTGCCGCCGGCGGGAAGATTCCAATTTGTGGGGAGGAAGAGAAAGATGGACAAAATCGAGCAAAAGATCTGCGACATCATCGAGAGCAAGAAGGACGAGATCATCGCCTTTGGCCGCGATATCTTCTGTCATGCGGAGCTGGGCTATAAAGAGGTGCGCACTAGCGGCAGGTTTGTCGAGGAGATGAAGAAGCTGGGCATGGACTCCGAGACCGGCCTTGCGATCACCGGCGTCAAGAGCTATCTCAAGCCGAAGGGCTCGGCCGAGGGCCCGACCCTCGCGGTGATCGGCGAGATGGACGCGCTGCCCATTCCCAACCATCCCGACGCCTGGAGCGAGACCGGCGCCTCCCACTGCTGCGGCCACAACGCCCAGCTGACCGGTGTGGTCGGCGCGGCGATGGCGCTGGCGGATCCCGAGGTCGCGGCCGCGATGGGCGGCAACCTCTGCTTTATGGCGGTGCCCGCTGAGGAGTTTGTCGACATCGAGTTTAAGAACCAGCTGATGAAGGAGGGCAAGCTCGGCTACGGCGGGGGCAAGTGCGAGATGATCCGGGTCGGCGCATTTGACGACATCGACATCGCGCTGGGCCACCACATCTTCCCGGGCGCGGACTACGGCCTGTACAACAACAGCTCCAACGGCTTTGTCAACAAGACGGTCACCTTCAAGGGACGCGCCGCCCACGCGGCCGGCTCTCCGCATGAGGGCATCGACGCGCTGAACGCCGCCACCGCCGCGATGGTCAACATCGCGCTGCAGCAGGAGAGCTTCCGGGACGAGGACACCGTCCGGGTCCACGGTTTCATCTCGGGCGGCGGCACCGCGGTCAACGTCATTGCGGACCATGTCACGATGCAGTACTCGGTCCGCGCCAAGACCCCCGAGGCCTACAAGGACGCGGCGCTGAAGGTCGACCGCTCCCTCAAGGCGGCGGCGATGGCCACCGGCTGCGGGGTCACCATCGAGACGATGGCCGGCTACATGTCCAACGTTGTCAACCCCCACACCGAGGTGCTGGAGAGCGTGTTTGACGACATCGCGGCCGAGGGCAAGTACACCAATCGCCGCGACCTGCTCGAGCACTCCACCGGCAGCGATGACTTCGGCGACGTGGCGCCCCTGATGCCGCTGGTCCACTTTGCCACCGGCGGCTATGTCGGCAGCCTGCACAACCCCGACGTCCGGGTCGAGGATGAGTATCTGGCCTATGTCGTCACCGCCAAGATCTTCGCGCTGACCGCCTACCGCCTGATGAAGAACGGCGCGGAGAAGGCGAAGGAGAACATCGCCGACTACAAGCCGGTCATGACCAAGGAGGAGTACCTCGCCTTCATGGACAGCATGCAGACGACCGAGGTGGTCGAGCCCACCCCGCTGCCGATCGTCGGACAGTGAGAAAACCCGATTAGGAGAGCGGCGCGCATCGCAGAGGCGGTGCGCGCCGCTTTTTGCCCGCCCCGCAGCGCGCCTCTCGCCGGGGCAGCGATTGCCCCGCGCCGGCGTGCCTCTCGCCGGACAAGGAGCGAAAAGAGGCGAAATAAGGGGAAAAGGCGCCGCCGTCCGGCCCAAAAAACGGCGGGCGGATCCCAGTTTGGGCGGGCGTTTTTTTACACCTGCGCCTCCCGCCGTGCAAAACCGCAATCTTTTTGGATTCGCCCTTGACAAGGCAGGTAAAAGACGGTATAAAAGTGTATAGGAAAAAACGCTTGGGAGGAACGATAGATGGTTTTTGATAAGGTCAAGGAGATCCTGTGCGACCAGCTGGATCTGCGGGAGGACGAAGCGGAAGAGATCACCATGGACACCAACATCATGGAGACCTTTGAGGCGGACTCTCTCGATGTGGTCGACATCGTGATGTCGCTGGAGGACGAGTTCGGCATCGAGATTCCGGACGAGGAGATCGAGAACATCAAGACGGTCGGCGATATCGTGCGGTATATCGAGGACAACACCTGATCCCGCGCGGCCAAAAACGCAAAAAAACGGCAAGGCCTCCTAAAGCCGCCACAGCAGAAAACGACCCTGCGCCCACCGGTCCCGGATCTTGATCCGCGGCCACTGTGGAACGCGCGAGGGGGAGAAACTGCTGTGCGGCAGAGAGGGAGGCTTTGTTTTTTCATGAGTGAAAAGGGAGTGTCAAAGGCAGATGAGTGAACAGAACAAGAAACTGGTGGAGGCCATCACCCCCATCAACGAGGACTTTGCCCAGTGGTACACCGATATCTGCAAGAAGGCGGAGCTGGTGGACTACTCCTCGGTCAAGGGCTGCGTGATCCTGCGCCCCTACGGCTATGCGATCTGGGAGAACATCCAGCACATTCTGGACGGGATGTTCAAGGCGACCGGCCATCAGAACGTGGCGATGCCGCTGTTTATCCCCGAGAGCCTGCTGCAGAAGGAGAAGGACCATGTCGAGGGCTTCGCCCCCGAGTGCGCCTGGGTGACGGTCGGCGGCACCGAGCAGCTGGAGGAGCGGCTCTGCGTGCGGCCCACCAGTGAGACGCTGTTCTGCGACCACTTCGCCCATGTGCTGCAGTCCTACCGCGACCTGCCGCTGCTGTACAACCAGTGGTGCAGCGTGGTCCGTTGGGAAAAGACCACCCGCCCCTTCCTGCGCAGCCGGGAGTTCTGGTGGCAGGAGGGCCACACCATCCACGAGACCGCCGAGGAGGCGATCGCCGAGACCGAGCAGCAGCTCAACTGCTACGCGGATTTCTGCGAGAACTACCTGAAGATCCCGGTGGTCAAGGGCCGCAAGACCGACAGCGAGAAGTTCTCGGGCGCGGAGGCGACCTACACCATCGAGGCGATGATGCACGACGGCAAGGCGCTGCAGAGCGGCACCAGCCACTATTTCGGGGACGGGTTCTCCCGCGCCTTCAACGTCACCTTCGCGGGGCGGGACAACAAGCTGCAGTACCCGTTCCAGACCAGCTGGGGGATGTCCACCCGGATCGTCGGCGCGATCATCATGACCCACGGCGACGACGAGGGGCTGATCCTGCCGCCCGCCGTCGCCCCGATCCAGATCGCCATCGTGCCGATCGCACAGCACAAGCCCGGCGTGCTGGAAAAGGCCGAGGAGCTGCGGGTGCGGCTGGCGAAGAACTTCCGGGTCCATCTGGACAGCTCGGACAACTCCCCGGGCTGGAAGTTCAGCCAGTACGAGATGAAGGGGGTGCCGCTGCGGCTTGAGATCGGGCCCAAGGACATCGAGAAGAACCAGTGCGTGCTGGTGCGCCGGGACAACCGGGAAAAGACCTTTGTCCCGCTCGAGTCGCTTGAGACCGAGATCCCCCGCCTGCTCGAGGCGCTGGGGGACAACCTCTATCAGCGTGCTCTGGAGAACCGGGAGAACCGCACCTTCAGCGCGGTCACGATGGAGGAGGTCAAGAAGCTCTCGGCCGAGCACAGCGGCTTCATCAAGACGATGTGGTGCGGCGACGCGGCCTGTGAGGAGAAGATGAAGGAGGAGGCCGGCCTCTCGAGCCGCTGCATGCCGTTCGAGCAGGAGCACCTCTCGGACGTCTGCCCCTGCTGCGGGCGTCCCGCCAAGACGATGGTCATCTGGGGCAAGGCCTATTGATTGCCCGGATGCAGCCGGATACAGAGAAAATGGGAAAGGCGGGGCGCTGTTGAACCGCCCCAGATTGTACGGACAGCATAAAAAGGCCACTAAGTAGGAAAATATAAAGTTTTAAGCGGAGTGGCGCAGCGTGAGCGGCGCCACTCCAGTTTTTAGTTGGATGCGCTCGTGGTTGT